>CAJXAU010000343.1 GCA_913050205.1 uncultured Verrucomicrobiota bacterium | reverse complement strand
AACTTTGGGTACATCCTTCGGCACAACATCGAGCCAAACGGCGGTGGAAAACGAGTTAACCAGTTCAGCCTAGCCTACGACGTTTACTTTTCTGGTAAGGGCAACGGCTGGGCCTCGATCGCCAATCTCGATAACAAAGGGGACGGCGACGTGTTTTGGCGCAAGGGGGACGGTGGACTTGGCCAAGGCGGGGGCGGTTATGAACCGGAAGACCCCGAAGTCAAAGTCACCGCTGAGCAGTGGCACAGGATCATCCTTTCGTTTAACCTCGAAAATGGAACTTACACGAAATACCTGAACGGAGTTTATCATTCCAAGCAACCCAATGGCGGTCTCGACGGCAGACAATCAATGGGAACCAGCGTCTGGCTGTTTAATGATAACGACGGTGAAAACGGCGAGGTGTTTGTAGGCTCGGTAGCCGTGTACAACCGCGAAATTTCTGCAGATGAAGCCGGACTGCTTGGGGGCGCGAGTGAAGGAGGGTTACCACTGTTCATCCCGGAACCTGTTGTAATAGCACCCGTTGCACCGGAGATCAGTTTCAAGCGAGACGAGAACGGCATCGTGGTCGTGTTTGAGGGTAAACTTCAAACATCATCCAACCCGGCTGGACCATGGAAGGACATCGAAGCCTCAAGCCCCGCATCATTCGAGGCCGGAGAGAAGCACCTATTTTTCCGCTCCCGAACCCCGTAGACGATTCAGCAACCTGTCCGGGTCAGTCTCGGAGAAAAACAGTTCCGCATGCTTCGGGCGCAGGAAGCCGGTGGAGAGCATCGTCTCGAAAAACTGTTCGATTCCATCGTAAAAGCCGTTCACGTTTAGCAACGCGATCGGCTTTGCGTGGTAATCAAGTTGCCGCCACGTGACGGCCTCGAAGAATTCCTCCATCGTACCGATCCCCCCCGGAAGTGAGATGAACGCATCACTCAACTCATGCATCTTTGCCTTCCGCTTGTGCATCGTATCCACCACCAGCAATTCGGTCAGGCCCTCGTGTGCCAGTTCGCGATCGACCAGTTTTTTCGGGATCACCCCGACTGCCCGACCTCCAGCCCCCAGCACGGCGTCGGCCACCACACCCATCAGGCCGATGTTGCCGGCGCCATAAACCAGTCCAAGCCCTTGCCTTGCCATCGCTTGGCCAAGCGCTTGGGCGGCCTCGGCGTGAATCGGATCATCCCCCTTCGACGATCCACAAAAAACACAAACATCTTGAATCTCACCCATCGTACGGTCGGGGTCTATCTCTTGCGTTTCATTCCGACACGCAAGTATCGATTATCATGATCCACATACCCAGTTTGCCAACCTTGGCCAATGACGGCAAATCTCCGCAAAAAATACAGCTTCAGTCTGGCGAAATCGGAAAAATTCATCGGCGGCAGGCTAATGCGCTTGGCCAAGCGCGACCAGTCCTTTCAGCTGATTGCCAATCGCTTGGCCAAGCTCTATGCTCCGGCGCCATGCACAACCCGAATTGCATCCGTATCACCCTGGCTCTGGTCATACTTGCATTCGCCGGCCCCGGTCAGGCAGAGCCTCTCTCTCCGCGCGATCCCGGCGCCCCTTGGCCAGTCTGGGAATTGGTCGACTTTCAACCAAAAAGCCCCAAGTACAATCAAACTTATGGACTGAACGAATTTCGTGGACGCGTCACCCTTGTCGCCCTGCTCGCCACGTGGTGTCCCTACTGTCAGCGCCAAGTGGCCAAGATGGAGGAACTCAAAAAAGATCTCGAGTCCGACCGCGTCCGGGTCAATTTCGTCGCGGTCAACATCCAGTCTGGCGAGGGTGATCAGCATGAATTCACTTCACGGTGCAGTTTCCCGCTTTTTCAGGACACCGAAGAGGTTAATGCCTTCAAGTTGCACCGAGGCCGGAAGGATGACTATTTCATTTACAACGAACGCGGTGAACTCACGGACTACTTCCCCTACCTCGGCGACCGTAAGTCGGATCTCACTTCATCGGAAGGGTACGAGAACATCAAACAGGCCATCCTAAAGGCACCGTACAAAACGAAGCTCGTTGCAGAGACTGTCATCAAATTGACCATCAAGGGTGTGCAGGGCCGCACCTATCGCGTGCAGTACAGCGAAGACCTCGGGCCGGACAAAAAGTGGCGAACCTTGAAAAAGATAACCCTCCTTACCGACCGAGCCGAAATTGTGGACACGACTGCTACGCCCTCGCGCAAACGCCGGTTTTACCGCACCGAGGAACTCCCCTGACACACCATGCCCAAGCGGAAATACATTCTCGCTCTGGACCAGGGCACAACAAGTTCAAGGGCGATCGTTTTCGATTCAAACAGCCGCATCGTTGCCAGCAGCCAGAAAGAGTTCCCGCAAATCTTTCCCCAGTCTGGCTGGGTGGAACACGATCCGGAAATAATCTGGCGGTCGCAGATGGCCACTGCCAAACAGGCTCTGCGGCGGGCCAGTCTAACCGCCCAGGACATCTCCTCCATCGGCATCACAAACCAGCGTGAAACGACAGTGGTCTGGGACCGAGACACAGGCAAACCGATTGCCAATGCCATCGTCTGGCAGGATCGCCGCACTGCCGATCTTTGTCGTGCTCTAAAAAAAGACAAAGCCGATCGGCTGATTCGCAGACTGACAGGCCTCGAATTGGATGCCTACTTCAGCGCCACGAAAATTAACTGGCTGCTAAAGCACACCAAAGGAGCGAGATCCCGTGCGAAAGCCGGGCGCCTCGCTTTCGGCACGATTGATTCCTGGCTGCTTTGGAAATTAACCGGGGGGCGTGTCCACAAAACGGACGCCTCCAACGCCTCCCGAACGATGCTTTACAATATTCGAACCGGAGATTGGGACGACAGACTGCTGGAACTGTTCAACATCCCGAGAGTGATGATGCCGGAGATCTGCGCATCAAGCGGCATCCTCGCTGAAACCAGCACATTTGG
>CAJXAU010000342.1 GCA_913050205.1 uncultured Verrucomicrobiota bacterium | reverse complement strand
CGTTGTGATATTCCCCGAGCGCATGACCTCGACAACGGCCTGCTCATCTTCCTCCGTCAGTATCGGCCATCGGTTGGCCTCGGTCTGCGGCAGCGTCACCGCGGGCTCGCCACCGAGAATCGCCGGGGTGTCAGTTTTTTGCTGTTCCATTTCGTTGAAGTTGCCGACCGGTCAACCGGTCAAATGTCTGCTCCACCCGGTTCACGTAATCGCGAACCGCTTTGTTGGCTGCCTTCGCTTGGCCGGGATAAAGCCGCTTGGCCAAGCGCTTTATTTCGGGCAGGTGCTGGTTGTTTTCGCCAAGACCCTCACGGGAGATCCATTGTGAAATATTCGTCCGACGCCGAAGATAATCGTCCAGCGTGCAACAGGCTTCGTTGCGGATACACCAGTCGATTGTGGGTACCGGCTCCGGCATTCCGGGAAATAATTCCCTCTCCACTTGGCCAAGCGCCCCGTTGGCGTGATGACCATTCCGCCTGGCGTCCCCCACCCGCTTGGCCAACGCGTCGGCCACCTTGCTCGCAAACTGGCCGCAGCCGGTGAGCTTTCCTCCATAGGTAGAAAACCACGGCTTGGCCTCGTCCGCCACGAGTTGAAAGCGACGGGAGAGATCCAGCGGATACACGTCGGCCTCGTAATCGCGCTCAACCACCAGCGGCCGTATACCGGTTCGCAGCATGGTAATGTCGGATGGCTCAACTGGAGTCGCCAACCGCCTGTTCGCGTGGTGGAGCAGGTACTCGATGTCCTCCATTTCCGGTGCGAATCCCTCCTCCGGCGAGGCCACCGCTGTCTCTGTGGGGCCAAGCAGCGACACCGGCCCCCATGGCAGACACAGGTAGGTATCGTCCAGTTCGCCCAGTTCGAAAATGAGCGGCACTTCATGCCCCGTCGCCTTTTTGATCCCGGCAAAGACCCCTTTGCTGAACGCGTGCTTGTACGGCGACTCGATGCCGAACTGGCCATTGACGCGGTCCGCCCAGACCCCGGCACAATTGACCACACAATCCGCCCGGGCATGGTATTCTTCACCGGTCAATTCATCCCGCAGATCGAGCCGCCAATATTTGTCCTGCTTTGAAAACGCCCCATCCTCAACCGAGGTATGGTTGAGCGCCACCTGCCCTTCCCCGGAATGTTTCGTGATCCAGTCCAACACAAACCGGCAGTCCGAACTGTTCAGCATGCCCTCCTCAAACAGGATGCCGCCGAGATTGTGCTCGTCACGATTGATGAGTTTTGACTCCGGGAACGTCCGTTGCAGTGAAGGCTGTTCGCGCCTTAGCGAACTCAAAATCCAGTAGAGATAAAACGCCGACAAAGTCAGCCACCGGCTTCGCCCCTTTGAATCCGGGATGTAGCGAAACGACTGCTTTCGCACTCGCCCATCCAGTCTCTCGATCATTCGGTCGCGGGACAGTGAAAACTCAACCACGGCCTTGATGTCAAAATTCCGCAGGTACAGCAATCCGCCCCACACCATCATCGCCGAGGCCTGACTGGTGCCACAGGCAAAATCACCTTTGTCCAATAGCAACACACGATAACCGCGCTCACACAATTCATGGTACAAGCTCGCCCCGTTGATTCCCCCTCCTACGATGGCAACATCGAACCGGGTTTCCCCTGCTTCCCCAACAAGTTCCTCACGGTTTCGGTGTTTCATCCAGTAGTACTCGGAGTGGTTTATCTAAAATTAATACCGATGTCGAACCATTACCCAACGGTAAGTGAGCTTGGCCAAGCGGGCGAAGCGTACCCGTACATCGGAATCGTTGTCGCCCGCTTGGTTTTCATCCCCCCTAACCAAGCGTGAGATTATATTTGGCTTCGAAGTCCCAAGCCGTTTCAATCCCGCCCCCAACATGGCCAACGAGCGAAGACAACTCATGCGCGTTATCGGCCTGCCCGGAGCAGTGATGCTGGGGCTTGGCTCGATCATCGGTACGGGAGTTTTCGTCAGTCTCGGTTTGGGGGCGGTCATCGCCGGGCCGATGGTGTTGCCTGCCATCGCGCTGGCCGGATTGGTGGCCATGGCGAACGGCTTGAGCAGTGCACAACTCGCCGCCAATCATCCCGTGAGCGGCGGTACATACGAGTATGGTCACCGTTGGCTGAACCCAACGCTTGGCTTCGTGGCCGGCTGGATGTTTCTTTGCGCCAAGTCTGCCTCCGCTGCCACTGCCGCGCTTGGCTTCGCGTGGTACGTACATCCGAAATTCACCCTGCCCGTGGCCCTCGCTTTGGTTGCAGGAATCACCCTGCTCACCCTCACCGGCCTGAAGCGCAGCAATGCTGTCAACACCGTCATCATCTCATCTGTGCTTTTGGGCCTGGGCGCATTCGTTTTCATGGGCAGTCCCGCGTTGGCCACACATCCGGAACGACTGCAGCCACTCTTCGATCCAGCGCGCCTGCCGAACTTTTTGCAGGCGGCCGCGTTAATGTTTGTCGCCTTCACCGGCTATGGTCGCGTGGCCACACTGGGCGAGGAGGTGTTGGAACCACGTCGCACCATTCCGCGAGCAATAATCACCACCCTCGCGGTGAGCCTGTTGCTGTACCTTGCCGTGACCGCGGTTGTATTGGCCAATTCGGAAACCGCCTCCGACAGCATCGTCATCCTCGCCGACACGGCCCACCAATTTGGCGGCTCCACTCTCGCTTGGGCCATGACAGCCGGGGCGGCTATTGCCCTGGTGAGTGTATTGCTCAACCTCGTACTTGGCCTGTCTCGCGTGGTACTGGCCATGGGGCGGCGTGGGGATTTACCAGTGGCGACCGCACAGATTCACAAAAACTCCGGTGTGCCCGGTGTAGCCACCGTCGTTGTGGGAGTGTTTGTTGCCGGGCTCGTTTGCCTCGGTGATCCCTCCCTCACTTGGACCTTTAGCGCCTTCACCGTGCTGGTCTATTACGCACTAACGAACCTTTGTGCCATCCGGCTTAA
>CAJXAU010000341.1 GCA_913050205.1 uncultured Verrucomicrobiota bacterium | reverse complement strand
AGAAGGGGCGGACGTGAACGCCACCAATAAGTCCGGCTACACTGCGTTGCACCTCGCGGTGCGCAAGGGGCAGAAGGAAGCCGTAGCGTTGTTGATTGAAAAGGGTGCCAACGTGAACGCGCAGCGGCGTGGCCGAACGCCACTGGATTTCGCCGGCAAAAACGAGGAAATCACGGCACTGCTCCGGGCCAAAGGTGGGTTAACGCGGCTGGAGCTGCGCGCCGAGCAGGATATTCTTTACGCGGCGGCCAACGGTTACGCGGATGCGATCGTGCGTCATATCGAGAACGGTGGCGATGTGAACAAGACCAACCGCAGGGGCTACAGCGCACTGCACTTTGCGGCGAACAGTGGATACGTTGAGGTCGTTCGCGTGTTGGTTGCCAACAAGGTCGAGGTCAATGCCGCTGCGAACAAGTACAGGAAAACCGGATTGCATTACGCGGCACGCCACGGGCGCAAGGAGATTGCAACGCTGCTGCTTGAGAACGGAGCGAACGTCAACGCGCTGGATCGTAGCGGCCGGACGCCGGTGGATATCGCCGAGCACTATCGCCGCAGCGAGACGGCCGCATTGCTGCGCGAGGGCGGCGGCAAACGGGCGAGCGAGTTGAAACCGGAAGAGGGTGACGGCGACGATGCCAATCCGCAGCCGTTGATGATCGATGACGAATTGGGGCAACTGACCGGCGAGGAGGTGTCACTGACTCTGACGCTTGGCCAAGCCGGGCCGGGGCTCGTCATAGACGGTTGGCCGGGCGAGCGTTATCTCATCGAGTCCTCCAGTGATCTGTTGAACTGGATCGGTGTTGAGGAGATCGACAACGAGGAGGGCAGTGTGAACTGGATCGATCCCCGTGAAGAGACACCCGGTCAATTCTATCGCGTCCTGATCCTCGACTGAACCCGGTTCCATGGAGACATTAAAACGATTTATTGGCTGGCTGTTCTCAGGGCGTATTCAGATTCGACTCTGGGGAGGGGTAGTGGCAACCGTGGTGGTGGTGTTTGTTTTATGGCAACTGTTCGATGTCAACGGAAACAAACGCTGGCTGAAGTGGAAGTCGGAATGGGAGGCGAAGGGAGAGTCATTTGACTCTGCTGATGTCATCCCGCCAGCTATTCCAGATGAACAAAATACCGCCAAGTCTCCTTTGTTTGAGCCGCTGTTTTCAGATCCGCTTCAAAATTCAGAGGCGTTTAAAAAGGCGTCCAGCCGGTTCGCGTTGGACAAGAATAAAAGACCGGGTCAGGTGAATTGGAGATTGGGAGAAACAAGAGATTTGGCTGCTTGGGAAAAGGCGATTCTTTCCACCGATAATCCACCCGTGAAGGGAGACACCCCGGCGGACACCATCCTGAGTTCGTTGAAACCGTTTGAGGCAGATCTGGAGGAACTGGCCAACGCGATGGACAAGCCGGGTTGCCGTTTTGAAATCCGCTACGAGGATGTATTCATGGCGTTGCTTCCACATTTGAGTTTGTTAAGGGACGCCAGCCGGTTGTATTCGCTTCGGGCCTCAGCGCACTTGGCCAAGGGCGATACCGATAAGGCGATGGCCGATCTACTCAGGGGGATTCGTGTGGGCGAACTTATCGGCAGGGAGCCGATGTTGATTTCGCAACTGGTTCGAGTCGCCATTTTGAGAATGAACTTTGCCCCGTTTTGCGAAGGGTTGCACCAGAAGAAATGGACGTCTGCACAATTGGCTGAATTTCAAAAAACGATTGAACCGATTGACCTGCTGGAAGGAACGACGCTAGCGTTTCGAGGAGAGCGAAATCTTGTGAATCTGTGGTTCGATCAGATTCAGGCTGGGACACATAAAACGGCGGGTACTGACGAATTAGGAGTGAATCCAGGCTATTTTTTAAGTCTGAACCGCTATCATATTAATCGCATCATTACTGAGAATCTACTTACGAAAATCGATGTTGAAAAACGCCATGTTTCGATACAGAGCGTCCCGACGGCAGATGAAGAGGTAGGGCGATTGACTGAGTCGATTTTTAAGTTCCGCTTCGCTTTAACGGCCATGCTGATTCCGGCCTATGACAAGATAATCCTCCAGATGACCTCGGCCCAGACGGAGCTGGATCAGGCGAAGATTGCTGCAGGGTTGGAGCGGTATCGCTTGGCCAAGGGCAGTTATCCCGAGACGTTGGCTGACTTGGTGCCGGTGAATCTGGCCAAGGTACCGGGCGACTTGTTCCATGATCGTGGGATGGTTTATCGACCGGATGGCGATACGTTCACGCTTTATTCGACCGGGTTCAACCTGACCGATGATGGTGGTGAGTTCGTGCTCTCAAAAGGGGGGAACTCCAGCATCGAGTTTGAGCAAGGCGACTGGCCCTGGCCAAGCGCTGCCGTCGAGTGAACGAACCCGAGCGCTTGGCCAAGCGCCAACTTGCGGAGTGGCGGCTGCGGGCGTAGAGTGCGCTTCCATAGGCGGCGGTCTGTCCCGCAGCCAGGATTGAATCCGGGGTGGATATGCAAAACCAAATTGAGACTACCGTGACCGGCCTGAACCGGCTGGCCCGAAACCTGTGGTGGACGTGGAATCAGGACGCGCAGGATATCTTTGAGGAACTTTCGCCGCGCGCATGGCGCAACCTGTATCACAACGCCGTCGCGGTATTGCGTGAGCTGTCCGACGAGGAACTGCGCGTGCGGCTGCTCGATGAGGAGTTTAACGGTCGCGTGCAGTCGGTGTTGCAGCAGTTCGGAGAGTACCTGAACGCTACCGACACTTGGGCGGCGGCGAATGCGGCCGGCTTGGCCAAGCGGCCGGTGGCGTATTTCAGTGCGGAGTTTGGCTTCCACGAAACATTACCCATCGCGGCGGGTGGGCTGGGTATGCTGGCGGGGGATCATGCCAAGTCGGCCAGCGACCTTGGGTTGGGCTTCGTGGGCATCAGCCTGTTTTACCGGGAAGGCTACTTTCAGCAGGCGATCAATTCCGACAA
>CAJXAU010000340.1 GCA_913050205.1 uncultured Verrucomicrobiota bacterium | reverse complement strand
CCAGCAAGAAATACCGGTCCGCGGGCGAGGAGGCGGATATTTACCTGCTGGAAAGCCTGAAGGTTGCGGAGGAACTTAAGGACAAAAATCTCGAGGCGAGTATCCGTGTGAATCTGGGAAACCTGTTGGTTGGCTGGGGCAACTACGAGGACGCGGTGTGGAATTATAATGAAGCGTTGAAGCATGCCGATGGGGCCGGGGACGATGAGCGTGCTGCCCAATGCCGGATCGGCATGGCCACGGCTGCCTCTTTTCACGGGTCAATGAAACTGGCTGGGGAATACGCCGACAAGGCCGACGAAAACATCACTGCTCTGAAGGATGGCAAAAAGAAGGCGCTGCTGCACATCAAGCTTGGCGACGTTTACAGCCGGATGATGGATGCGGCGCCAGACCGCGAACAGCGCGGGGCATATCTGGTCAAGGGCGGGGAACAGTATCGCAAGTCCGTCATGGAGGCGCGCAAGGCGGGCGACGAAGCGAGCCAGGCCTATTCACTTGGTTTCCTTGCCGGCCTATACGAGACGGAGGGGCGCTATCCCGAGGCATTGCAGTTGAGCCGCGCCGCGCTGGAATTGGCTCAGAAAAACAACCTGCCGGATGCTGTTTACCAGTGGCAATGGCTGGTGGGACGACTCCATAATTTACTGGGTGACCGCGACCGTGCGATCGATTCCTACCAGACGGCGATCAGCAATCTGCAGACGATAAGGAACGATCTGGCCATCGTTTATGGCAACGTCAACAGTCCGACCACGTTTCGCGACTCAGTGGGGCCGATCTACTACGAGTTGGCGGACTTGATTCTCAAAAAAGCCGATGACACGAAGGATGCTGCAGCGCGATCTGAATTGCTGGTCGAGGCTCGCGAAACAGTCGAGGCGTTGAAGGGCGCGGAACTGTCGAACTACTTTCAGGATGACTGCGTGAACATGGTCAACTCCGGGGCGAAGAGCATCGGTCAAATGTCACCGACGGCGGCGATCGTTTACATCGTCCCGCTGGAGGATCGGCTGGAGTTGCTCGTCGAGACAAAGGACGGACTCGACAAGGTGTCGGTCGATGTGACCAGCCAGCAGTTGATGGAGCAGGCAAGATTGTTCCGCCATCATGTCGAACGGAGGACGACCTATTTTTTCAAGGACCACGGTGAGGCGCTTTACGCCTGGTTGATCAAACCAATCAAGCCAAGGCTGGAGAAGAGCGGCGTGGACACACTGGTGTTTGTTCCGGACGGCGCGTTGAGGAGCGTCCCGATCGCCGCCCTGTACGACGGAAAGAATTACGTGCTGGAACAGTACGCCGTGGCGGTGGCACCCGGTCTGAGCCTGATTGAATCGCAGGAGGCAACAACGCCCAACTCCCGATTTTTATTCAGCGGACTTGCGGCTGAGCGCCACGGTTTCCCGGGGCTGCCGGCAGTGGTGGAGGAGGCGGAATTAATCGCCAAGAGCTTTACCCCCACGCAACTGATGGATGACACCTTTCTCAAGGATGACCTCGAAAACATTTTCCTCCGAAACGATTACCGATACGTACACATCGCCTCGCACGGGCAGTTCAGCGGGGACGCCGCCAGCACATTCGTGTTGACCTATGACGATTATCTGACGCTGGACGATCTTGAAAATCTTATCCGGCCAAGCAGTTACCGTGGAGCCCCGGTTGAGTTGCTGACCTTGAGTGCCTGCCAGACGGCGGCCGGCGACGACAAGGCTGCGCTTGGTCTGGCCGGTGTGGCGATCAAGGCCGGTGCGCGCGCGGCACTGGCCAGCTTGTGGTTTGTGAGTGACCAGGCTTCTGCGTTGATGGTCGATGAATTCTACCGCGCCTTGGCCAAGCCGGGCACGTCCAAGGCTCAGGCGTTGAAGCATGCACAGACCGTGCTTCGCAACGATCCCCGCTTCCGGCATCCCCGCTACTGGGCTCCGTACATTATGATCGGGAACTGGCTGTAAGACGTTCTTTTTGCTGGGAAATGCCCAGCGCTTGGCCTTTTAATATCCGCGCACTTGATGGATTTCATCAAAAACTGGCTGGCCGGCTTGGCCAAGCGCATTTCAAAGGGGGCATTCTGGCTGGAGGTGCTGGTCGCACTACTGGTCGGGGGCGGCACGTTTTGGGGGGTAAAGGCGTTCCGTGACGAGGGCCTCCTTATGGGGCAGGAACTGCTGCATCACGATTTCCTGCACCTACGACAGGTTTCCGATTACGGCACCAATCAGGTCACCCACACGAACATCGTCATCATCGGAGCCGACGAGCGGGACATCCAGCGGTTCGGTTGGCCACTCGAGGACGACATGGTGTCGAAAATTCTCGAGAAAATCGCCTCGCACGAGCCAGCCGGGATTGCGTTGGACTTATACCGGGACATGCCGGTGCCCAAGCGGGGCGACCTGGTGCACCACCTGAACAACACGCTCACGAACCATCCGAACATCATCGGCATTTCGCAGATCGATCTCGAGGAACCGGATTTGACCATCAAGGCACCGTTGGTCCTGCGGGATAAACCGACGCGGGTTGGTGAGAACTCTTTTGCCAACGATGACGACCGGATGCTCCGGCGCGGGATGTTGTATTTTTATTCTGATGCAGGCATCCACCCGTCGCTTGGCCTGCTAATGACTGCCAAGTATCTGGGTAAACATTGGGGAGAATTAATTACCCTTGCCCCCGGGCCGATTCTGAAACTGCCCATGTCGAGCGCCGACCTGACGTTGACCAACGGCCAGCCGATTACGATCGCGGCCGTTTCCACGACCAAACGAAACGGCAAAGCCGAAACGGATGTCACCGGCGTGTTGAAGATTACAGCATCCGACAATCCACTGCAGTATGATGAAAATGATAATGTGGTCCCCTCGACCAATGTCGTTGAGATTTCGGATTCGGGCGGCATTGAAGATCCCAACGGAGATATTCAATCCCTTAAGGTAACCGCGTCGGATGGTGCGTTGACGATTGA
>CAJXAU010000339.1 GCA_913050205.1 uncultured Verrucomicrobiota bacterium | reverse complement strand
TTACGATCCGACTCTTTTGCCACAAATTCATATTGCTGACGATTATTCCTTGAAGGGATCGAAATGTCGCTGAATCAAGTAACCGCTTCGCTGAATTTCCATCAATCTTTTATGCGTGATGCTCTCGGCGTGCCCGTCAAAGTACGCTGCATTGATCCCGGTTTTATGCATGGTGTGTAGCTTTTCTCCGTCCCAAACTCCATTGCCTCCGCCAAACGCCGTGCCGCCGGGATGAAAACTTGCATTACGCATGGAGTGTGGATCCTCGTTAAGCAACAGAAATTTCTCCGTGGGATTTTTCACCATGCCATACTTGATACCCGGATGCTTGCCCCCGGTTTGGCCATTGAGATAACTGGTCATGCTAAAGTTGACCCGGAGCGCCCTACCAATTTCACCTGTGCTCGGGCACCGGTAAACGCCGTAAATAGTCTTATTTCGTGTATCTGGGTTACGCCCCTTGCGAAGGATGGGCTGACCTGTAACATATGGAAAAACAGAACCCGCCTCAGCATGAAATGCTACATTTCGGTCGTACTTCGCCCAATTTTTACGAGTATTCTTCACTGCATCACCCGGGCCGCCCCAGACCCAGTCTTCATGCCAGTTGCGATCTGTCGAACCGGCGAACGGCAAGTGATCGTCGTAGTCATCCTTGTAATTGTAGATGCCGAGTCCAACCTGCCGCATGTTGCTCAGACACTTGATCGATCGGCCGCTCTCTTTCGCGCTGGCCAGCGCCGGAAGAAGCAGTGATGCCAGAATGGCGATAATGGCGATCACCACCAGCAATTCAATTAGGGTAAACCCAAGCGTCCCAGATTTGTTAAAGCGCAATTTCATCTTAATCAGGCCGGTGAGACTAGCCCTGTTTTTCTCAAATTGCCACGCTTTTCTTCGTCTAAAAAACGCAAAAAAAACGCCCTTTTAACCACAAATTCGGCACTCTTTTCTGGGCTTCAGGGTTACGGTGTGAAAGGCCATCGACCGCAGGTCGCAATGGAGTAACCGACCAAACAACGGTTGCCCCACCCCGGTCACAATCTTGATCACCTCCATCGCCCCGATGCAGCCGGCCGTCCCGGAGACAGCGCCAATCACTGGAAAGCGCCGCGTCCAGTCATCCGGTTTTGCCGGGTAGAGACACCGCAGGCAACCGGTTTTGCCCGGTGCAAAACTGGTGATGTGCGCCTCCGTCTCATACATCGCACACTCAACCATCGGCTTGGCCAAGCGCACGCAGGCGGCGTTCATCGCGTAGCGCTCCTCAAATAATGGTGCGCAATCCACCACCACATCCGCCTGAGCCACCAACTCGTCGGCGTTGGCCTCGCTGACATTCTCCGGCACGGCCACGATCTCGAGCCTTGGGTTTAGCGCCTTGAGCGTCTCCGCTGCGGTATCGATTCGCGCTTGGCCAAGCGCATCGTGCCGCATGAGCAACTGGCGATTCAGGTCGCTTGGCTTCAGGTTGCCGCCGTGCGCCAGCACCAACCGGCCCACCCCGGCTGCCGCCAACTCATACGCCACCAACCCACCCAGCCCTCCCGCGCGGCTGATCATCACGGTCGCGCCCTTGAGTCGGCGTTGCCCCTCTTCCCCAAATCCGGTCACCGTCGTTTGCCACGAATAAACCTCGCGCTCAAACTCAGTCAGTTCCGGCAAGTCACTCATCGCTCTCGATCCTTCCGTTGGCCAAGCGATAATGGCACCCGGCCAAGCGCTTGGCTTCGCTCGGGCTGTGGGTGATGTGCAGCACCGTCACGCCGGTCTCGCTGTGAATGCGCTCCAGTAGCCTGCACATCTCGTCATGCAACTCCTCGTCCAGCGCACTAAGCGGTTCGTCCAGGCAAAGCACAGAGGGCCGATGCGCCAGCGCCCGGCCAAGCGCAACGCGTTGGGCCTCGCCCCCGCTGAGTTTGTCCGGCAACCGATCAAGCAACGCACCGAGGCCAAGTAATTCCGCCAACTCGTCCACGCGCGCGGCGATCTCCGCTTGGCCAAGCGAACGCAGCACCAGCGCAAAGGCCAGTTGTTCGCGAACCGGTTGTGTCGGGAACAGCGCCCGATCCTGAGGCACGTAGCCCACACCGCGCTCGGCCGGAGGCAGCGTCGTCACGTCACGATCGCCAAGAATAATCCGGCCGGATGCGACGGGCCGCAAACCGCAGACGGCTTCGAGCAGCGAGGTCTTGCCGCAACCGCTGCGCCCCATCAACACACCGTACTGTCCCGCGTCCAGTTCAAGCTGGATGTCGCGTAGCTCAAAATCGCCCTGTCGCAGTATGATGTTTTCCAACCGAATCATGCGAAAATCCGTTTCATACCCAACGTGCGCGCCACGATGAAGACCACCGCCGCCGCAGCGATCATGATCAGTGAGACCGCCAGCATGCCTTCCGTTCGGCCGGCTTGAAGTTCAAGAAAGGCGCTGGTCGGCAGCACCTCGGTTTTTTGCCGAGTCGCCCCGGCGAACACGAGGATCGGCCCGAACTCACCCAGCGCCCGTGCCCAGGCGAGAGTCCCGGCTGCGAGCAACCCGCCCTTGGCCTGCGGCATGATAATCCGCCAGAACGCCTGCCTTCGATTGCAACCCAACGTCAGTGCCACCTGCTCAAAACGCTGCGGAATCTGGTCGAATGTCACGCGCATGGTTCGCACTGCAAACGCGCACGCGACCATGAATTGCGCCAGCACCACTGCCGGCCATTTATACACCACAACATCGCTGAGCCACTCCGGCATGTAGCGGAACAGAATCAACAAGCTCAACCCAACGACCAGCGGCGGGAGCACGATCGGAATGTCGAGCAGCGTGTCGATCAACGCCTTGCCACGAAACTGGAATCGGCTCATCACGTAGCCGATCGGCACCGCGACCCAGAGAGAAAACAGAGTCGTGAGGGTGCAGCTGATCAGACTCAGCTTGATGGAAAAACGGATGTCCCGACTCCGCAGCGCCTGCACCAGCGG
>CAJXAU010000338.1 GCA_913050205.1 uncultured Verrucomicrobiota bacterium | reverse complement strand
ACTGCCAGATGATCCTGTGCGGTGACCGGCTGGTGGCGTTGATGGAAAGTGGGGAGCTGGTGCTTGGGCAGGTCAGCCCGGAGGGTTGGCGGGAGATCAGCCGCGCGCAGGTGGTCGGTTCCAACGCCCGAAATCAGCCGGCACTGGCTAACGGACGACTGTTTGTTCGCAATAAAAACCAGCTCGTTTGTCTCGATGTGCCGTAGAAATTTTTGCAATCAACCAGCCGATTTCTTTTCTTCCGCCTTCACCTCCTCTGAGGTTTTGCCTCCCTGCTCACGTAGAAATTCCGCTGTCTCCTCGGTCTCAAGCTTGGCCGCGTAGTCCAGCGGCGTGGCGCCTGAATCGTCCAGCAGGTTGACGTCTACTCCGGCGTCCAAATGTTGCTGGATCGCTCCGGTGTCTCCCCGCTTCGCGGCCGTATGGATGGATAGCTCAGCTCCGGTCTTGCCGCCGTTCGCCCGGAGCAACTCGATGATGTCCTTCGCGCTCGCGTCGATCGCGTAGTCCAGCGGTGTCGACTGTTCTGGAGTCAGGGCATTCACGGGCGCTTCGTGAGTCAACAGCAACTGCCCAACCTCGATCCGGCCAAAAGTGGCGGCATCGTGAAGCGGCGTTTCCCCGTTGCCGTCCGTCAACGCCACATCCGCACCCTTGTCCAGCAACCGCTCGACGATCGCCGTGTGCCCGTGAACGGTTGCGTAGTGTAATGGAGTCGCCATCAGCTTGCCGCCTTTTGCGTCCACATCGCCCCAGTCGGAGATGGCTAGGTTGACCTGCTCGAGGTTACCGCCCTTGGCCGCCTCGATAAGAGCGCGGTCCGCCTCGGGATTGGAACAGGCACAGATGCCAAGGGCTAACCCGGCGGCAAAGACAGTTTTATGAAATTCCGTCAACGAACGGACTGTGGTGACCGAGTGACGATTAATCAACCCGAATTCGTTCCCCCCAGCCAAGCGACACAGGCCGCCAATTGAATGTCAACTTGCATCCGGCCAAGCGATGCTAAATTCTGTCCGTACATGCATTTGTTCGCCAGATTTGCCTTCGTTGCACTTGGCCTGCTACTCGCGCTTGGCCAAGCGCAGGCAGAACGGCCCAACATTATCTACATTCTCGCGGACGACCTCGGCTGGGGCGACCTCGGTTGTTACGGACAAAAAACGTTGCGCACCCCGAACCTCGACCGCTTGGCCAAGGAGGGCATGCGATTCACGCGGCACTATTCGGGAAGTACGGTTTGTGCGCCATCACGCTGCGTTTTGATGACTGGCCTGCACACCGGCCATGCCCGAATCCGAGGTAATGGTCCGGGCCAACTTCAGCCAAGCGACATCACATTCGCCAGTATACTCCGTGAAAACGGTTACCAAACAGGCTGCTTCGGCAAATGGGGCATCGGTAACCCGCCGCCGCTGGACGACCCACAGCGTCACGGCTTCGACGAATTTTACGGTTACATCAACATGTACCATGCCCATAATTTTTACCCGGAGTTCCTCGTCCACAACGGCCGAAAGGTGAAGCTGCGCAACGTACTGTACGACGACTGGCGGGCCAAGCGTACCGGCCCGCAATACGAGGGTGCCGGCGTGGCGAGGGTGGCCGTCGACTACGCGCCCAAGCTGATCGCCGATCGGCTGGTGAACTACATCCGCAAGGCCGGCGCAGACAAATCAAAGCCCTTTTTTGCCTACTACGCACTCAACATCCCCCACGCCAATAACGAAGCCGGTGGAGAAAAGCGGATCGATTACGACGGAATGCGCGTGCCGGACTGGGGCAGCCACGCCAACCTCGACATCCCCGATCAGGAAAAAGGGTTCGCCCGAATGATCGACTACATCGATCAAGACGTGGGCCGCATTTTATCCGTCCTCGAGGAACTGCAAATCGACGACAATACCATTGTTATGTTTAGCAGTGACAACGGCCCCCACCAGGAGGGACGACACAAGATGGAGTTCTTCGACAGCAACGGCCCGTTGCGTGGGATGAAACGTGACCTATACGAAGGCGGCATTCGCGTGCCGTTCATCGCGCGCTGGCCCGGTACGGTGCCGGCAAAACAAGTCAGCCACCACATCAGCGGATTTCAGGACATGTTCCCCACCCTGCTTGAGCTGGCGCAGATCAAAAACGAGCACGGAGTGGATGGCATCTCGATGGCACCCACGCTCCTCGGCAAAAAAGGCCAGCGTCAACACGACTACCTGTACTGGGAATTCGGTGAGCGAGGGGGTGCGACTGCCGTGCTAAAAGGTGACTGGAAAGGCGTTCGCCGCAACACAAGAAAAGCCCCAAACGGCCCGATAGAAATCTACGACTTAAAAAACGACCTTGCCGAGACAACAAACCTCGCCAAAAACCAAAAGGCATTGGTCGAAGAATTCGAGGCAGTCTTTAAACGCGAGCACGTGCCTCTCAAATAATTTCAGATGAAAAAACTACTGATACTGTTACTGGTAAGCCTGCTTGGCGTTTCAAGCCTAGCGGCTGAAAAAAAACCGAATTTCATTTTCATAATGGTCGATGACGCCGGGTACGGCGACTTCGGCTGTTATGGGCAAAAGCTGTTTGCGACGCCGAACATCGATCGCATGGCGGCCAAGGGGATGCGCTTCACCCAGCATTACTCCGGCAGTACGGTTTGCGCACCAACGCGCTGCAGCATCATGAACGGCGTACACACCGGGCATGCCTTCGTGCGTGGTAACCGCGAGGTGCAACCGGAAGGGCAGGCACCGATCCCGGCCGACATGATCACCATCCCGAAACTGTTGAAGAAAACCGGCTACACCACCGGCATGTTTGGCAAGTGGGGCCTAGGTGCCCCCGGCTCGGATGGCGATCCGGTGAAACAAGGTTGGGACGAATTCTTCGGCTACAACTGCCAGCGCCAAGCGCACACATTTTACCCAAAGCACCTCTGGCATAACGACAAAAAGGTGATGCTCGACGGCAAAACCTATTCGCACGATCTCA
>CAJXAU010000337.1 GCA_913050205.1 uncultured Verrucomicrobiota bacterium | reverse complement strand
CTTAAACCTGTGCGGGGAAAAGTTGCCACAACGCCGTGTGGATTTCAATCCATAGTTTGCTTTTTTTCGGGCTGGGCTCGGTCGTTCGAAGCAAGCCAACTCAATAGCCCGGATACGAGAACGGCCCAGATGAAGGGGTTGAATTCCAGTAGTTGGTACGAGGCAAATTTACCGCTTTTCAACCAGCCGATTAGGTAAAGAACGAGGTGGCAGCCGAGCCCTCCGAGCATTCCTGCCACCGCGCCCCGGGCGGTCATCCCAGGCCAATAAAGCCCTAGAAGGATCGGCATGAGAAAGCAGCCGGCCAGTCCACTGGTGGCAAAAACGATCAGGTCCTGCAGATACTCCGGCGGATTCAAAACGGCGAGCATCGCCAGAACACCCACCACGGCAGTGACAAGGTAGGACAAGCGTTTGAGTCGCTGTTCGCTGGCATCGGGGTTGACACGGTTTTGGTAAATATCCCGAACCACGGAGGAGGAAACCATTAGGAGAAAACTGTCGACGCTGGACATCACTGCGGCGAACGGCGCGGCGAGTAGCAGTCCAGCCAACCATGGCACCCCGGCTTTGCCGGTAACAGTGGCGGCCAGTTCCGGCATAATCCGGTCGGAGTCAATCTCCATTCCCGGCAGAAGAATTCGGCCGCAACAAAAGATCACCACGAGCAGGAGATAAATGACCGTGAAGTAGATCGAAATGCTGAGGATCGCCTTGCGGAGAACGTTCGTGCCGTTGAAGGCCATGAGCCGCACCATGTTGCTGGGTTGTCCCGCAGACCCGAATGCCCAAAAGAAAAAGAAACTGACCGCCACCCAGACGTTTAGAAACCCATCGTTGTTTTCCGGGTGTGGCCCGGGTGCGCTGACATAGACGCCCTTCCGGCCGGCGCCGTAGCCCTTCAATTCATCCGCTTTAAATGTGGTGGTGAATCGGAAGTGAAGGTCAGTTTCCGCGATGTGTTGCGCTACGGTTGGTGTGGTAATCCGAAGCAGTTTCGCTTCGGTTTCGGTTTCGCCCTTGGCCAAGCTTATTTCATCAGCAAGCTGCGCGATGCCGCGGTTGGCCAAGCGCACCCAAGTGCCCTTGGGCAGGGTAACCGTCCCGGGCTGCTCCTGCTCAAGCGTAACAGTGCCGGTGCCCAGTTCCGGGAGGTTGAACATCGTGGAAATCTCAAAATCAAATGAGGTCGGTTTGATTTTCTCAATTTCAAATTGCGTTGTGATATTGAGGCATTTGGCTACGGCTTGAGTCTCGCCCTTGGCCAAGCGGACTTGTTCGGCCAGGCGTGCGATGCCGCCATCGGTCAGGCGCAGCCAAGTGCCCTTGGGCAGGGTGACATCCTTTTCCTGCGCTTGGCCAAGCGTAATCACGCCTACTCCGTTTTCCGGCGGGGTCATCTCCTTCAACTGCTCGGTGGCCTTGGTGAGTCCTCCCACTTGGCCAAGCGTGAGGATTAACAGGATGATCACGCCCGCACCCATGACGATGCCTTGCATCACGTCCGTCCACACCACCGCACGAAAACCGCCGAACGCCGTGTAAACGATCACGGAGAAGGAGAAAACCAGAAGGCACAACACGTAGTCCGGTTCCGCCCCGCCGACCCACGGCAGACCGTCAATCGCGCGGCCCACGGCGGCGACGGTGGTTTGATAGGTGGCCACGTCCTGCAGCAGGGTTGTCATGATCTTGCTCCCGGCCTTGAACTGGGCGAGCAGGTAAAAGAACATGAAAAAAAGCACGAGCAATGTGGCGATCATCCCAACGGCGTCCGAGTTGAACCGGGCCTTGATCATGTCCGGAATGGTGACTGCGCCGGACTGGCGGGCGAGGCGGTTCATGCGTTTGCCAAGCAGACCCATACCGACAATCGGCACGACCATGTAGCTCGCGATCCACAAGGCCAGCACCCAGCCATGCGTGTAAATTAATGAGGGGAAACCCACAAAACTACCGCCGGACGCACTGGTGGCGGCGAAAGTCAGCGCGAACGCCCAAAGACCGAGATTGCGGCTGCCGAGAAAATATTCGCCGACGAATTCCTTTTTCTCCCGCACGCGGCTCGAGAGCCATGCGAGAAAAAACACGCCGAGCAAATAGATGCTAAAACTGATTAAGGCTGTGTTCGTTGTGTCGGCCTCGTTCATTCAAGCACCTCCTCGTCCTCCTCGTTTTTCAAAACGCGCTGGCAGAACCAAAACGTCACCGCATTGGCGACAAGCCACGGCAGGGCGACTCCCCAAAAAACCCAACCCGGAAAACCAAACACAGTCGATACCTCCTCCGGTTTGAGGTGGTAGCCTTTGAGATAGCAATAACCAATGACCCAAACGCCGCAACCCAGCCAGGTGAGGAGGATAAATCGAAGTTCCCGCCTGCTCTGACGCAGGCTGTTGGCTTCAGCTTGGTTTTGTGAGGTGCCGTTCATGGCCTAATAAGTAAGCTTGCGGGCACGGGCGGCGATTTGCCATTGAGCGGTGAGTTTGCCTTGGCGGATGACGTACGCGCGGTCGTACAACGCGACGGTCGGACAAATATGGCGGGGGATCCCGTAAAGCACATCACCCACGCGGTATTCGCCGGCACGGTTGGTTTGCAGAGTGAGATGTTCCTCGCTGTGCACGACTGCCTCGGCATCGTTTAACCCGATAAACTTCACCCGAGGGTGCGGGTTCTCAGCGGCGATGCCCTTGTGGCCAAGGTCCAGCGTGATACGGTCACTGCCCGGTTTGCTGACCACGCGGGAGAGCAGTACCGCGGCCTGTTGAAACTCGAGGTCGGGGAACTTTTCCGCGTAGCCAAAATCCCACAGCAGCGTGGTGCCGGGGCTGCACTCATGTGCGGTGTGCTGGGCGTGAAACGGAAAAGTGGGCGTGCCCCCGCCAACCACCACCGGCACCGGAAGCCCGGCCGCCTCGAGATCGGTGCGGAATGATTTCAGTTCGTCCATCATCGACTGCCACTTGGCCAAGCGCTCAGTCGGGTCGTTGTCGTGG
>CAJXAU010000336.1 GCA_913050205.1 uncultured Verrucomicrobiota bacterium | reverse complement strand
TGCCGTTCCTCATCGACGACCCTCAACAGTTCGATTATCTCAAGCTGAAGATGCGCTACGACGACGGTTTTGTGGCATACCTCAATGGAGTCAAGGTGGCCTCAGCCAACGCGCCAGCCAGGCCCACATGGAATTCACAGGCAACCGCCGGCCACACTGATTCAGAGGCCAAACAGTTCAAAACCTTTGCACTGACCAAGCATTTGAAACATTTGCGAAAGGGCAAAAATGTACTGGCGATTCATGGCTTAAACGTCACGAAAACCAGTTCGGACTTCCTGATCCAACCGGAACTGCGGGGTGGGCTCGGCGGAGGTGAGGCCATTGTGGATTATTTCGATCGACTACTCTTTCAAGGTTCACTGAACAAAACCCAACGGCAGTTACTGATGGATTTCGCCAATACGAACGTGGCCATGCGCCCCAAAGCGCTGAACCCAGCCTCACCGGATTACCTTAAAAAAGTGCAGGAACTGGTCGGACTGATCCTGTCCATGCCGCAGTGGCAATTCCAGTAACCGCAGCGAACCAATTTAAAATGAAACTACAACGAAGAGACTTCCTGAAAACCGGCGGACTGGCGAGTGGTGCGCTTGGCCTAAATCTGCTGGGATCGCTTGGGCTGCCAACCGACATTCTGGCAGACAACCATTCAGGCAAAAAGAAGATGCTGTTCATCTTCCAGCGCGGCGGCAACGACGGCATCAACTCCGTCATTCCGCGAGGCGACAACGCTTACAATACCACCAACCGCCCCACCCTGTTCTTGCGCGAAAACCAAGCGCTCGATCTCGGCAACGGGTTCGCCCAACTTCACCCCGGGCTCGAGCCGATGATGGAGATTTTCAACAGCCAAAAACTCAACGGCAAGGAAGGCCCCGGCAACCTCGCGATCATCCATCGTGTCGGCTACGCCGGTCAGTCGCGCTCCCACTTTAACAGCCAACATTACTGGCAGAACGCTGATCCTGGGAACAAGAAACTCGATGAGGGCATGTTCTATCGCCAGATCGTCAACACGGTGGATTTAAATCGCGAAGAAAACGCCTTCGCTGCCGCAAGCCTCTCCGGTTCACAGATGATCGCTCTGCGCGGCCCCAAGCCGCTGCCGAACTTCCGAAAGGCATCCGAATTTTCCTTCAAGGGTAGCTCCGCCAAAAATAAAAAGTTCCTCGGTAAACTTCCCGGTACTGATCCGAGATTTCCGGATGGCACAGGCATCCTTGGGCTCTATGGCGGCGCGGCGAATTTGCCCCGCAAACCGTATCGCGACACGGTTCACCGAACCGGCCAACTACTTGGAGCCACAATCCAAACCCTGCAGGATGCCACCCGGAAAGCGTATCGACCGGCAAACGGTGCTGTTTATCCGAATGGTACGTATGGCCAACGTCTGCGCGAGGCAGCGATGCTGTTCAAACGCACCAACGCACGCATCATGGGCCTCAATATTGGCGGCTGGGATACCCACGTCAGTCAGGGACAATTGTATGGAAAACACCGACAATTGCTTGGCAACGTGGCCAATGCGTTTCAGGCATTCCACCGCGACATGCAGGACCAGTGGGAGGACGTGTTAATTGTCACAATGACGGAGTTTGGCCGCACTTCGAAAGAGAATGGGAGCCGAGGCACAGATCACGCCGAGTCCACTGCCATGTTTGTAGCTGGGGGCGGAGTCAAGGGGGGCGTTTACAATTGCGACCGGGCCAACTGGAAAAACGGAGACATGTTTAGCACAAAAAACGGCCGCTATCTGGCTCGGAAAACCGATTTCCGATCGGTGTTTGGAGAAATCTTCACAGACCACTTCGGCAATACCCGAAAGCAGTTAAACGAAGTCATCCCCACCTACACACAGGCGAAAAAAGAGAATCCCAGCGACTTCAAAAAGCTAGGTTTCATTAACTAGTTTTTCCGCTTGGCCAAGCGCTTGGCCAAGTATGAATCCACGCACACCAACAATTCCCCAATAACAAAGGCCCGGCCGGGAATCCCCAGCCGGGCCTTTTCAGGAGAAACTGATCGATTGATAAATCAGCTTAGAAAGCAATCTGGAATCGCGTACCGAAGACGCTGCCATCTTCGCCACTATCCAAATCAACATCGGTGTAGTTGAACAAGGCACGAACATTCTTGTTCAGGTACCAGTTCAAGCCAAGCGTCCAGGACTCAGCCTCGTCACCACCATTCAGGTCGGTGTAGTCGAGGTTAGACCAACGTAGTGTGGCCTCCCATGCACCAAGCCCGCCGTTGTCGAGGAACTTGGATCCCGGAGACACACCTTTGAAGACGCCTGAAGCAGTGTCGTAGCTGCGGCTCTCACCCGTCAGTACGTAGCTAGCCTGAACGTAGTAACCGTCAAGGTCTCCGCCAGTCGCGGCGTCAACGTCCGCCTCAATCCACTCGGACTGCAATGAGAAGGAATTGAGTTTCAGGGCTGCCTCCAAGCCAAGCAACGAGGTGTCGTCGACATCGCTGATCTTGTACTTCGTGCTTGGCGCCATGGCGTGATCACTGGAGAACTTGTAGCTCGCTGTGTCGTCATCTCGGTGGCTGTAGCCAACACCCAAGTGGACCAACTGGGAACCGTCTTCGTTCTTATATGGCAAACCGGTCACGCGGGCAGTTGCGGCGTAGCCGTCGCCCTTGTAGTTGCCGTAAGAGTCATCCGCACCTCGGAAGATACCGACGGCTCCGGTCACGCGTTGATCTGCGTAGTTGTTGTACAGCATCACACCGGCGCTGCGGCTGGGCGATAAACGGTTTGCGTTTGCACGCTCGATGCTGGTGATATTATTACTGCTAGTCAGTTCCTCGAGGCTGAATGGCTCCTTGAATTGACCCACGCGAACGTTGCCAAGGGTGGGTACGCCCTTGATACCAAAATACACGTCTTTGAAGTCGGCGTCTCCACCAGCAAAGTCGTACTGCATTTTGAAGTCATAACGCTCCTGAATTTGACCGGAGACATACAGACGTGCACGACGGAAAGTGTCGCCGTCGGACATGT
>CAJXAU010000335.1 GCA_913050205.1 uncultured Verrucomicrobiota bacterium | reverse complement strand
TGGGGAGAGGGCGGCTCCAAGCCGGTGCTGGGCATGCCGCTGTGGGCGGTGGTTAGCATCGGGGTTTCGTTTTTGATCTCCTGCCTGACCGCCTGGGCGGCGTTCCGCGCTTGGCCAAGCGATGGATTAATGGCACGACAGCCTCAAAGAGTGGTTTATGTTCGCGCAACATACGAATTAACCGGTCCTCTCGAAGTCCAATGAGTTCCTCAATGGTTTTGTTGGGTGTGTGCTTTTCAATGAACGCCTCCCACACCACTCGGTCAGAGCGACCGTAGAAGTCGGGGAAATGGATGCCATGAGATTCCCGATAGCCCAGTTTATCCCAAACTTCGAGGAATGACTGTTCATGGAGGGGCTCGCTATCGACGATCACCCCATCCATGTCAAAGATGACAGCTTCGAATGAGTCTTTGCGCACTGGTCGGCTACAGACCAAGCGCTTGATTCTTGAGCTGCTTTAGGATTTTCATGGTGCTTTTGGCATCGCGGCCAAACTGGTCGTGAAGTTTGGTGTATTGGTTGAAAAGTTGGTCGTACACTTTTTTGTTGGCAGCCTTTGGTCGATGGATTTTTTTTCGTACACTCGCCATTTTCCGGGCTGCCTTGGTTATATCCGGATAAATGCCTGCAGCAACAGCTCCATACATGGCAGCTCCCAGGGCGCTCGCCTGATCGCTTGTGGCGACCTTGATGGGGCGTCCGGTGACGTCTGAGTATATCTGCAGCATCAGTGGATTCTTGGCGGCAAGGCCACCACAGGCGATCAATTCGTTGATCGCCACGCCTTGGGAAGTGAACGCCTCGATAATCTGCCGTGTGCCGAAGGCCGTGGCTTCCAGCAGGGCACGGTAAATCTCATGGGGACGTGTCGCCAAGGTTTGCCCAACAAGCAGGCCACTCAGGTCGGCATCGACTAAAACAGAGCGATTCCCATTCCACCAGTCCAAGGCGAGCAGGCCGGACTCTGCAGGTTTGAGCTTGGCCGCTTGGAGCTCCAGGTACTGGTAAATGTCGAGCTTCGCTTGTTTGGCTGCTTGGCTTAACTCAGCAGGAATTGCATTTTCGACGTACCAGGCAAAGACATCGCCGACACCGGACTGACCGGCTTCATAGCCCCATAGTCCAGGAATGACGCCATCTTTAACGATACCGCAAACCCCTTCCACTGGTTTTTCCCGCTTGGCCGCCAATAGATGGCAGGTGCTGGTTCCCATGATCATCACCAGTTTTCCTGAGTCTGTGACGGTGCAGGCTGGCACTGCGGCGTGGGCATCAATATTGGCGGCAGCGACGGGAGTACCCGGCAGAAGCCCCATCCGTTTGGCCATTTTTTGGGTCAATCCTCCGGCGTTGCTTCCCAGCCCGATGATTTCGCTTTCCATTTTGTCCCCGACGACGTCGGTCAGTTTTGGATTCAGGGCCTTGAAAAATGCCCGACTGGGATAAGTCCATCCTCCCTTATTCTTTGTACGCGAAACGCGCATGGCCTTGAATCCGGCTGCGGAGAGACATCGTTTTTCCTGACCGGTTAATTGCCATACGAGCCAGTCGCCCGCCTCAATGAAGCGATCCGTGGCGTCGTAAACGTTGGGCGCTTCCCGCACGGTTTCCAGCAGTTTGGAGAAGAACCATTCGCTGGAGTATTTACCACCGTATGCGGTGATGAAATCCTCGCCACGTCTGGCTCCGACTTTGTTGATGTCGTTGGCTTCAGGTTGTGCGGCATGGTGTTTCCAGAGTTTCACCCAGGCGTGAGGGTTGTTGCGCCATTTTTTCTGTGAGCAAAGTGGCGTGCCGTCTGCCAGCGTTGGAAGCATGGTGCAGCTTGTGAAATCCGTGCCAATCCCGTGAACCTGCTCCGGTTTGACCTTGGCCAAGCGCAAAACTTTCGGGACTGCCTTGGTGAGGACGGCGATGTAGTCTGCCGGATCCTGCAGAGCGGTATGGGGCTTAAGCCTTTTTTTACTTCCTGGCAGGGATTGCTCTATTACGGCGTTTTTGTACTGGTGATCCGCCCAAGCGACCTCCTCGCCGGTGTCGGCGTTGACGAGCAGGGCACGACCGGAAAGTGTCCCGAAGTCGATACCCAAAACATACCGTTTTTCCTTGAGCTTTTTTGCCTTGGATTTCACGGCGCGCAGTGTGGCAAAGCCGCTTGGCATAGACAAGCGGGCGCTTGGCCAAGCGCACTTGAAACTGGCCAAGCGGCGAATCGGCTGGTATCTCAACCGGCACATGTTCGGCGAAATCAGAAATCAGCAGGGTGAGAAAATTGACTACTCGGTGCACGCTGGGGAGTCACGCTCCGACTTCATTGCAATCATCGGCCACGGTGTGACCGGCAACAAGGACCGTCCGTTTGTTATCGCCTTGGCGGAAGGGCTTGAGGCGGCGGGTATTCCGACGTTACGGATGTCGTTCACAGGGAATGGAGGGTCGGAGGGCACGTTTCAGGACTGCACCATTTCGAAGGAGACGGAGGACTTGGGCAGTGTGATCGATGCCGTTGGTGACCGGAAGATTTGTTACATCGGCCACAGCATGGGTGGTGCGGTCGGGGTCAAGCGTACCAGTAGCGATTCACGGATCGATGCGCTGGTTTCGTTGGCCGGCATGGTACACACACAGGAGTTCGCGCAGCGCGAGTTCGGTGAAGAAACGCCGGACGAAGGCTGCATGTGGGAGGAGGAAAGTTGCCCGCTCTCCAGTACCTACATGAACGACATGGCGTCGTTAAACTCGTTGGCCGATCTGGGTGCCCAAATCAACGTGCCGTGGCTGTTGGTGCACGGTACCGAGGATGATGTTGTCCCTATCGTTGACTCGAAAGACATTATCGCCAAGGCGACGAATGCACCCGAGTTTTTCGAAATAGCGGGGGCGGACCATGTATTCAGCGATGACGCCCTGCCGGCGATGGTGGCTAAGGTCGTTGAGTGGGTAAAAGCCCAGGCCGGTTAAGGCTTCTTTTTTGAGCCGAGCAGGGAAGGCAACGCCCAGAGGGCAGCCCC
>CAJXAU010000334.1 GCA_913050205.1 uncultured Verrucomicrobiota bacterium | reverse complement strand
GCAGCGCCACGGGGGCGCCGGTCACCGGGTTGGGCAGCGCCTGATCCTCGGCGATACCCAGCGTGGCCTTGCTGCTGTCCAGTGAGTTGGCGCCGCTGCGCACCTCGACGATCATCTGGGCCTCCTCGGCTGCATCCACCACGAGCACGCCGTTGGACAAAAACAGGTCCCGCAACGATCCAAGCAGGTACTCCTGATCGAGCGTCTTTAGATACTCGCTCGAGATGAACACCTTGAACCCCTTGAGCCGACCGATGGCTTCCGCATCGAGCTCGGAGAGGGAGCGGTCGATGGAAGTGCTCAGCAGTAACTGTTCGCCGAGGCTCCGGGCGGGCTCGGTCATGCGCAGCTTGTTCACGCAGCCGGTGGTCAACACCAGCAAAAGAGACAGGCCAAGGAGGGGGGGGAGGAAACTGTGAGTCAGGCGATTCATGGATCAGCGATTGGATTTCTGGTGCAGGATGCAGGCTTCCAGACCGAGGATGTACGACGAGGCTCCGAAGCCGTTAATGCTACCGATGCAGGCCTTGGCGATCATCGATTTTTCCCGGTACGACTCCCGAGCATGAACGTTTGTCAGGTGAATCTCGATCGCTCTCACCCCGGCACCGACGATGGCATCCTTGAGTGCGATGCTGGTGTGGGTGTATGCAGCGGCGTTGATGACGACGTAATCGTAGCTACCGGCTGCCTGCTGAACCTGCGTCACCAACTCACCCTCGTGGTTTGATTGAAAGAAAGTCGCCTCGACGTTGTGCCGGTTGGCGTGTTCACGAACCATGTCTTCGATGTCCGTCAGCGTGAGGCTGCCGTAAATCTCCGGTTCGCGTTGGCCCAGCAGGTTCAGGTTCGGGCCGTTGAGGAACAATACCTTCATGTCCGCGCGGATTGTTATTCAGTTGTCGGGCTTTTGTCGAATTGATTTGTCGGCACTGCCAGCAGCCAGCCCAGCATCAGCCAAGCCGGCCAGGCCAAGGCCGGGATGTACAGGCCGAACTCCACCACACCCTGTAACGCCCACGCCAACAGCCCGAGTCGCATCGCGATGTACACGGGCTCCGTCAACCGTCGACGTGCCAGTGCCCACGCTGCGCCTCCGAAAAAAACGAGATACAACAGAAATCCGGGCACACCAGAGTCGCTGGCCTGTTGGAGATAATCGTTGTGTGTCAGCCGCGTCGGCTCGGCGTCGGGCGCGCGGTGCCGCTTGTACGCGAGTTGAAACGTCCCCGGCCCGGTGCCGAGCAGCGGCTCCTCCATCGCCGTTTGTGCGGCGGCGCGCCAGTAGCCAAACCGCGCCCCGACACTCGTCGCCCCGCGATCGAAATAGTCGGCGTACTTTACCGCGAACCCTGCCAAGCCCAGCACCATCGCAGTGCCGGCCAACCCCAGCTTCAGTGTGTTGGAGAGCGGCCAATGCAGAAACCAGACGCCGAGCAGCACGATCGCGATCAGCCAACCGGCCTTCGAGCCAGACCAGTAGAGGCAGGCCAAGCCGACCACCGCCAGCCCAAGCGCCAGCGCGATGCGGAGCTGCCCCCACCGCGCTTGGCCAAGCAGCAGCGCGAGCGACACCGGCAACAGCAGCAGGATCACCCCGGCCAACGTGTTCGGGTAAAACATGTGTCCGTAAAGCCGCGTGCTGTACATACGCTTGACGAACTCGAGTGGAAGCTGGCGCACCTTGGCCGCGGTCTCCGGGGGCAGGGCGGCGATCTGTTTCTCGATCTCCGGCGGGATGGCCCCGGTCGACTCCCGCGCCTTGGCCGAAACTTTTTCCGGGTCAAGTTTGCCGGACTCGATTTCCGCGATGATTCTGTCGCGCGTCTCCTCGAGTCCGCCGAATTTCTCGACGCACGCGTCCGCGAGATTCAGCAGCAGGCCAAGCGCCGCGCCCCATAGTGCCAGCTTGGCCAGATGCATCCGTGCCAGCACAAATAGGCCAAGGTAAAACGCAGCGAGGCAGGAGCCAAAATGGATCACCGTGGCCATCGACATCTCCCGGTCATCCGTCTGTAGCAGCGACGCCAATTGCCAAACGAACCAGCCAAGCGGCAACCACGCGAGCCAGCGGGGCAGGGTGGTGGGTAGTTGGAGCTTCGGCTTGGCCAAGCGCGAAAACCCCAGCAGGCCAGCCAGACCCAGCACAGCAAGAATGCCGATGTACGGTTTTGCGTTGGAGTAATCCTCCGGCGTGACGCCGATCGCCTGGGTGGGAATCCCGATGCTTTTCGGCGGATGCAGATAGTCGAGGATGACCGGGTTGCCGAACAGGAACAGGGCGGTGAAAAGCCAGATCCCGGTGAGAATCAAAAAGACTCGATCCTTTTGCTCTGGCGTGTCGGCGAACATCAGGCAGGTCAGAGCTTGAGCTTGAGTAACCCGACCTCCAGCGCGAGCGACTCCTGCACATTGGTCGTCTCGAGCAGGTGTTGCGTGGCCTCCAGCGACTGAAGATTCTCCAGCGCCTGCTCGGCACTAATCCGCTTGGCCACCGTCTCGGAGGCATCGGCCCAGGCTTGAAAGTGCAGCAGTTCGCGGCCCTGCTGCATCGCTGCCAGCCAAACATCGCGCAGCCACCACTGCAGCCCGGCGAGAAACTGACTGCGCTGGCCTCGGTATTCGGACTCGATCGAGGCCTCGAGCTCCTTCTCCCATTTTTTGCGGAGCGCCGGCTCGATGTCGTCGTGTCGGGTCAGTGGAGAAGCCGCCTGTTGAATCTCCTCAATACCGTCGCGCTTGGCGGAAAGATGGGAGACGAGCTTGCCAAGCAGCCGGTAGCGCCCCATGAGCCCCTCGTTGGTTTGTGCCGTCATGCCGACAAAAGACTGTAGCCACGCCTCGTCCTCTTCATCCAGTTGCACACCGGATTCGCCCTCAAAATTCAACCGAAGGCACCGCGACAAAACGGTGTCGATGACCTTTTCCGGGTGAGCCGTGAGCAGCATGAACACCGTGCGCTCGGGAGGTTCCTCGAGCGTCTTGAGAAAGGCGTTGATGGTGACGGGCGGCATCCG
>CAJXAU010000333.1 GCA_913050205.1 uncultured Verrucomicrobiota bacterium | reverse complement strand
GGCTACACAAGCAACCGGCTTGGCTCATATTTACAATTCGAGCACGTCGTCGATCTCCACCTCAAGTAATGCCAACACGGCGTTAGGTAACATCAAAACCGCGATTCAGAACTTGGCGGACATGCGTGCCAAGGTGGGTGCCAATATCCAGCGCTTGAACATGACCGAGCAACAGTTGTCGATCTCGAGTGAAAACCTTCAGGCAGCGAGCAGTCGCATCAAGGATGTGAATGTGGCTGAGGAGAGCACACGTTTTGCCCGTTACAACATCCTTGTGCAGACCGGTACTGCGATGTTGTCCCAGGCGAACATCCTCCCGCAATCTGCGTTGAGGTTGCTGGGTTAAACGACGATACAGTTGTTGAATTACAGGCAGGGCAGCGATTGCTGCCCTGCTTTTTTATTTTATCTCGACCATTATTTTTTTGAGGCCGTCGAGATTTTGTTCAAGAGCAATTTTTGCATCAATGTCACTGCGGTGATCGAGAATTCCGATCGGGCCTTTATATCCAGATTTCCGAATAATCTGGATCAGTTTGGCATCGTGCTGCCCTTGGCCAAGCGGGAGGATTTTCGGTTTCGCGCCGTCGTTCATACCGTTCAGATTTAGGCAGAGCAGGTACGGTTTCATCAGTTTTATCGACTGCTCAAAATCCGCGATATGGTCGTGGCCATGGTGGAGGTTATAAACGATTCCCACATGATCGGCCTTGTGGTGTTTGCGCAGTGACTGGCAAACGGCGACGAGATTTCTCGGTTCGCCTCCCCATCCCCCGTGGTTGTAGAGGCCAAGTTTACAGCCCAGTTTGCGGGTTTGTTCCACGAGCGGGAGAAGGCTCTGCACGGCGACATCGATCTTGGTTTGCTGTTCCGGGTTGATCGGGCTGGGGGCAGTTCGCCAAATCTGTGGTCGAATGTTGTGTTTTTTAAACAGCCGGAACGCCTCAGGGTGGGTGCTCCAAAAGGCGAAAAACTCGATGTCGTTTTTTTTGTACTGCAGAATTTCCTCCTCAAATTCCGCGACATGTTTGGCACGCCAATCGTAGGCCACCCGCTTGAGCCCAAGCTGCTTGAGCATTTCAACCCGCTCGGCTGGGCTGCGTTTTTTCGCGTCAAAAGGGACGATGCACCAGGCGACCAGATTGTTCTTTTCGAACGAGTCCGCTTGGCCAAGCGCAACAAAACCAAGCCAAGCGACGAGTAGCAGGCGGATCGACATCGGTATTAGCGATTCATGATCGACTCGATTTCGTCGGCTTCGATCGGGATTTTCTCCATCAGGTTCACCGGGCCGTCCTCGGTAACAACGATATTGTCCTCAAGCCGAACCCCGAAGCCTTCGTCCGGAATGTAAATACCCGGTTCCACGGTCAACACGGTGCCGGCGGCGAAGGGGACGCTCATATCACCGACGTCGTGTACGTCCAGGCCAAGCGGATGGCCAAGGCCGTGCATGTAGTACTTCCGGCAGGCCGGATTTTCAGGGTCCTGTTTCTTCACCTGGCTTGGCTTGAGCAGACCGAGTTTAAGCAGTTCCTCGTTCATGTGCGCCTGGGATTCCTTTTGCCAATCGCGATGCAGTTTGCCCACGACAGCGCCCTCGATACTCGCACGAAGCACCCGCAGCACGGCGTTGTAAACGTTCTTCTGCCGACGGCTGAACTTGCCGCTGACCGGGATGGTTCGGGTCAGGTCGGCATTGTAGTTGGCATAACTCGAGGCGGCATCCATCAGCAGCAACTGTCCTTTTTTGCAAGGTTGATCATTTTGCCAATAGTGCAACACGCAGTTGTTGGCGCCGGTGGCGATGATCGGGGGATAGGCGAATTTGCCTCGGCGTTTGATGTATTCCTTGGCCAACTCAGCCTCGACTTCGTACTCGGTCACACCGGGTTTGACAAAACGAAGCATCCGCCTGAAGCCCTTGGCGGTAATGTCCATCGCTTCCTTGAGCAGGTCCAACTCGAGATCTGTCTTGGTGACGCGCAGTTCATGCAGCAACGGCGCGAGCCGGCGGAAATCGTGCAGTGGGAAATCTTGTTGGCATTGTCGAATGAAACGGACATCCCGTGTTTCCATCTCTACGTTGGCTCGCTTGTACTCGTTGCTGTTCAGGTAGGCCGCATCGGATTCGAGCATGAGCGAGCGAAACGTCACCGGAAATTCGGAAAGCCACTGGACGTTTTTAATGCCAGAAATCTTCCGAGCATTTTCCTTCGTATGTTTGTAACCCTCCCAGATTTTTAGGTGTTCATTGGGTTCACGGAGGAACAGGATTTCACGGTTCTTCTTCTCGGCCGCATCGGGGAATATCAGCAAAATGCTTTCCTCCTGCTCGATGCCGGAGAGGAAAAACAAATCAGAATTCGGGTGCATCACGAGTGTGGCATCCGCATTTACCGGCAGTAGATCGTTGGCATTGACGACGGCCAGCGACTTGGGCGTCAACAGCGCAGCCAATCGCTTGCGGTTTTCGATGAACAGTTTGTTCTTAATCGGCTTGTGTCTCATATCAATCGAGGGGCAGGAGACTGAGCGAAAGCGTATGAGGCGGCAAGTCCTTCAATCAAGCTCCTCAAATTTGACCGAACGCCTCGAGGTATTGCTCTATTATTTGCTTGAGAGGGGGTGGTTCCGGGAGGCCAAGCTCAACAGCGCGAGAGCCGTCTGCGGCAGTGGGCCAATTGTCGACGATTCCTTGGATGCGTGGATCGAACGCGTCGTTGATCGGGCCGAGGTTTAGATTTTTCTCCCCCGCGATTTCCGCCAGCACCTGCTCGGCGAGGTTGGGCGTGACGCAGTGGGCCGGGAGGCCGTAGGCGCGGTCGTCGCCAAGTTGGTTTTCGGCTGTCTCGTGTAACGTGATGAATGAGTCGATGACCGTTCGGAAGCCGGTCATGGGGTGGGATTGATCCCGGCGGACCGGGAGATTACACGGTTCGCCATTGAGCGGTTCGCGGAACATCCCGCTGGCCCAGCTTGAGGCGGCGGCGTTGGGTTTGCCGGGGCGAATGATCAC
>CAJXAU010000332.1 GCA_913050205.1 uncultured Verrucomicrobiota bacterium | reverse complement strand
CTCAAGGTCTTTAACCTCTCCTGAAAATGCACGAATACATCGAACGCGTCGTCGACCTAACAGACCCCAGTGAAACTGAGCTTCTCAACATTTCGCCCGATGAGGCGCGGAAACGCATGCTCGCCGGCGCCCCGGAATCTGTCCGCAACTTTGACGGGTCGTTTGCACTCGTCGCAAAAAACGGCAAAGAGGTAGTACTTGCCAGATCGCTCGATCGTCCGCTCCGGTACTTTCTCGCCAAGCAAATCGAGGGGCCGGCGCTCATCGTCGCCCACCGCATTGACGCCATCCGCCAATGGCTCGAGGAGCAGGGATTCGGAGACCAGTTTCATCCGTACTACACACGCATGGTGCCGGCTCATTATCTTGTCACCATCCAGCTCGTCGGCTGCCCGGACCCTGACCCGACCTACGAGCGTTTTTTCAACCCGGTACGCAACAAGTATTCCACCGATCTCGACCCCATCGGCCACGACTACATCGCTGCACTTAAATCGGAGGTTCGCAAATGGGTCGAACGCGTCCCGGAAAACGAGCCGATCGGCTGCTGTTTTTCCGGTGGCATCGACAGCGGCGCGGTGTTTCTCGCGACCTACGCGGCGATGCGCGAACTGGGCTGCGACCTTGGCCGACTCAAGGCGTTCACGCTCTCCTTTGGCGATGGGCCGGACCTGCAGCAGTGCAAGGATTTCCTCGGTCAATTGAACATGGAAATGTTCCTCGAACCGATCGACGCCAGCCTTGAGGACATCGATGTAGCCGAGACGATTCAAATCGTTGAGGACTACAAGATTCTCGACATTGAGTCTGCCTCCATGGCGGTCGCGCTCTGCCGCGGTATCCGCAAAAAATATCCGGACTGGAAACACCTCATCGACGGTGATGGCGGCGATGAAAACCTAAAGGACTATCCCATCGAGGAAAACCCGGAGCTGACCATCCGCAGCGTGGTGAATAACCAAATGCTGTATCAGGAAGGCTGGGGCGTCGGCACCATCAAGCACTCGCTCACCTACTCAGGTGGGCTGAGCCGGTCGTACGCCCGCACCTACGCCCCAGGGCATCACTTCGGCTTCAAGGGCTTCAGCCCCTTTACTCGGCCCGATGTGGTCGAGGTGGCCGAGGGCATCCCATTCATCGAACTTACCGACTACGACGTCGATAAACTTTACGCCCTTAAGGGCGACATCGTCGCCCGCGGCGTCAAATCGGTACTTGGTTTCGAAATGCCTATCTACGAAAAGCGGCGATTCCAGCACGGTGCCACCTCGGTCGATTCGCTTCGCGAAAACATCCCGGCTCGCGAAGGCAAGCTGCGCCAAAAATTCCTGGAGCTTTATTCCTGAGTCCCCCGACATCGCGGGGCTGATTTACCCGGAGGAACCGGCTGCCCGTAGTCGGTGGATCCTTCAGCAACGCGGCGAAAAGAACCCTCTCTATCCCACCCGACCATACGCATGGCTGCTGGAAAAGGAGCGCTCCGCCGAAGGCAGGCTTGTTGATGGGCTCACCATTTTTCTGACCAACAAGGAATGCCCGTGGCGCTGCCTTATGTGCGACCTCTGGCAGAACACGCTGGACGAAACCGTGCCTGCTGGAGCCATCGTCGAACAGATCGACCACGCGCTTGGCCAAGCGGAAAACGAATTAGGCAGCTTGGCCAAGCTCCATCAGATCAAGCTATACAACGCCGGTAGTTTCTTTGACGAAAAGGCCATCCCCTCTTCTGAGGACAGCGAGATAGCCAAGCGCTTGGCCAAGTTCAAACGTGTCATCGTCGAGTGCCACCCCGCGCTGGTTGGAGAGCGCTGCCTGAGATTCAACGATGCCATTCCCGGAAAACTGGAAGTTGCGCTTGGCCTCGAAACCGTCCATCCGGATGCCTTGGCCAAGCTCAACAAAAGAGTGACGCTGGACGACTTCAACTCCGCCGCTTTGCTGCTGGAAAAGAACCAAATTGACCTCCGCACCTTCGTTCTGCTGCAGCCTCCTTTTGTCCCGGTAAATGAATCGGTCGAGTGGGCCAAGCGGTCGGTGGACTTTTCGATCGACTGTGGAGCCGCCGTATCCTGCATCATCCCCACCAGAACGGGCAACGGAGCAATGGACGCCTTGGCCAAGACGGGAGAATACCTCGAACCCTCACTGGGCCAACTCGAGGACGCAATGGACGCCGCCATCGGCAGTCCAAACCATCGAGTCTTCGCCGACCTTTGGGATCTCGAGCGATTCTCCAAGTGCCCAGTTTGCTTTGATGCCCGCCGATCCAGATTGGAGGAAATAAACAACTCGCAAGTCGCATTTGATAGGATCGTTTGCGAGTGCTGCCATTGACCGTTTTTGTGTGCGGCCGTAGTTTTCGGCGATGGAGAATGATCATCCGGTAAATTGGCGGCTTGAAACTTATCTCACCCAGACGCCTACCGTTGGGGAGGAGGTTTACATTGCCAAGTCGGCGGTTGTATTCGGGGCAGTGACCCTAGGTGATCGTGCCAGCATCTGGTACAACGCCGTGCTGCGTGGGGACATTCACGAGATCACCGTGGGCGAGGGAACCAATATTCAGGACAACGCCGTATTGCATATCGCGGATGAGTACGGATGCCACGTGGGTGAGTATGTGACAGTGGGGCATTCCGCCGTGGTGCATGCCTGCCGTGTGGGCAATGAAACGCTGATTGGCATGGGAGCGACTGTCCTTGACGGGGCCGTGGTGGGAAACCAATGCATCATCGGGGCCAACGCCCTAGTGAAGCAGGGCCACGAGATTCCAGACGGCTCGATGGTTCTGGGTAGCCCGGCTCGTGTTGTCCGCAAACTCACGGACGAGGAACGTGCCGGCCTAAAGAACTGGGCGGACAAATATGTGGCCAATGCCGCCTATTGTATGAAACACGGCATCAACGTCGGCGGGCCGATGATTTCCTGATTTTCTTTGCCCCACCGCAAATTGTCACGCATGATGCCCGCAGCTCACATGAGCGGGCCCATAGCTCAGTGGTTAGAGCAGGCGACTCATAATCGCTTGGTCGG
>CAJXAU010000331.1 GCA_913050205.1 uncultured Verrucomicrobiota bacterium | reverse complement strand
TGTAAGATGGTTGCGGCTTGGCCAAGGTCTGGTAGATTCCCCGCCGGTGAGCAGGTTTCGAACAGAACGATTTGCGGTCGGGATGGGCTTGGCCCTGTTTTTGTCCGGGTGCGGTTCGGAGCCGTCAACGGTCGAGACAACGGCCACATCCCCGGCAACCGAAACCAATCAGGTGACGGATACGACCACCCCGGCGGCACCTGTCGTGGCCGTGGAACCGGTCCCTGCAGAGCCTCCGCATTCGCCCTCTCTCGAGCCCTCGCTGGAGCCTTCCCTCGAACCCACATTGGAGCCTGTTGCTGAGCCGAGTTTGGAGCCGATCGCAGTGGATCCGCCAGTCGAACCGGTTGGTACGGATCCGTTGTCGCTCGAGCCCTCGCTGGAACCGACAGATCCGGAGGTGGCGGGTGGCGACGGCGAGGAGTCGGTGGACGACATCCTGAAGCAGCTAAACGCGATCAAACTGGACGATGATCCGAACACAACACTTGGAGATCCGGATAAGGTTGTGGCCCTGTTGGCGGAGGGGAATGAACTGATCAATGCCGGGAACCCTGACGGAGCGCTGGCCAAGTATCAGGAGGCATCGAAGTATGCCGATGGAGAGGGTGATCCGGATGTGTTTTTCAACATGGGCATCGCGTACAAGGCCAAGGGGGAATTCGACAAGGCGATCGTTGAATATAAAAAGGCCCTCGAGTTGGCGCCGGAGTATTCCGAGGCGCACAATAATCTGGGTAACCTGTTGAAGGATCAAAAGCGGTTTGACGAGGCGATCCTGCATTACGAGGCGTCGATCAAGATTTTCCCCGACAACCCTAACACGCACAATAATCTTGGGACGGTTTACGCGATGAAGAAGGACGTCAACAAGGCGGCGGTCTATTTCGCGAAGGCGGTGCGCATCCAGCCGACATATTTTGACGCACGCCAAAATCTCGGCCTCGCCTACATGCAGCAGGGGAGACTGGACGCTGCGGAACGGGAGCTTGGGGAGGCAGTCAAGATGGCGATGGGGGGCTTGGCCTACGAGCAGGAGCGGCTCAAGGCGGCGCAAATTCGGCTGGCCGAAGCGGCGACACCTGAGGCTCGCCAGTCGGCCCAAAGTGAAGTGGCCGCAGCACAAAAGGCAGGGCAGAACGCAGGCAGGAAATACCATCGAGGTATGGGCCTTCTTAAGCGCGTGCGCGACAAGTTGGGCAGGCCACAGCCTTAGCGCTCCACGACCGACCGCAGGGCCGAGGTGCGCTCCTGCAACCAGGCGATGTCGGGATTGTTTGGTGAGCTTGGCGTGATGGGGGAGGATTTACCGTAGGTAGCCGGCGGCTTGGTGCGGTCGTCAATCCACAGCTTTATTTCCGCGTGTCCGTCGGCGAACGAGAGTCCGCAGGCTCCGTTGTGATAGCTTGCCGGGTAGTCCACGAAGCGCGCCTGCGCCCCTCGCGCGTCACACTTCACTGCCATATCCCCGTTGTTGATCGTGTCCGGGTGTTCGTCGAGCAGCATCCAGAATTGACTGGGTGACGGGGCGGTGATGTCGCCCATTTTTTTGTACACGCGATACGGCGGTACACCGATCCACCAGCGGTATTGGTTAGGGGAATGGAAGTCGTCCGCCCCCTCAACAACGGCGTTCATCGACATGCTGCGGATTCGCGGAACCGTTTTGCCGTTGACCCTCACCGTGCTGCGGTCGGCCGGGCACTTGTAAATGGCAGCGTTCTCAGTGTACGGCGCGAGCAATGCGTTACGCGGATTCATCAGGATCCCCAGATCGGTGTTCGCCGGGTTGCTGCCATTAAAATCCATCCACTGGTTTTGCACCCAACGCGAATGGCTGGGCAGCGTGTCGTCGTTGGCATCGCAAAAAAAGTTAACTGCCAGCTGCAGCTGACGAAGGTTGTTCATGCAGGAAATGCCAAGAGCCTTCTGCTTGGCCCGGGCAAGTGCCGGCAACAGCAACCCTGCGATGATGGCGATGATCGCGATCACCACCAATAACTCGATCAACGTGAAGCCACGGTTCGCCGGCCTGATATTGTAATGACAGCGGCGGGGCTTCATGCGTGGGAATTTAGCCGAGCGCTTTTTTTGTCTCGGCTTGGATGGCGTCGATCTCAGGCTTGAGCCCGGAGCGCACGAGCCCGTCCATGCGGTCAATGAACAGGATGCCTTGCAGGTGATCCCATTCATGCTGAATGGCCCGCGCGAGCAGTCCGCCGCAGCGGAAGGCGACTGCTTCGCCATTTTCATCCATGGCCGTGACGTCGATTTCCTCTGGCCGTTTCACGTCCCCGTATACCTCGGGAAAACTCAGGCAGCCCTCCGGGCCAACTTCAGTGGCCTCGCTGACGGCGGTCCAACCCGGGTTGAACAGGATGAGCGGCATGTAATCCTCAGGGTTGACCTTCTCGCCGTTCACCTCCATCCGCGACGGGCGATCCTCCACACCGGTCACGTCCACCGTGGCCAATTGCAGCGCGCGCCCGATTTGCTGCGCGGCCAGCCCGATGCCGTGCGCGTCGCGCATTGTCTCGAGCATGTCGTCGATGAGTTGTTTCAACTCAGGCGTGATGCTCTCCACGCACTCACCTTTTTGGCGGAGTACCGGGTCTCCGTATTTGACAATATCCAGAACCATGAAAATTAATCGGCCTCGACGCCGAGCGTTTCGAGAATGCGCTGCAAATCCTCGTCGTTGAAAAACTTGATGTCTACCGAGCCTTTGCCCTTGCGGTAACGCAGCGAGACTTTGGTGCCGAGACGCTCCTGCAGCTTGGCTTCGAGATTTTGAATGTGTGCTTCCCCGGCGGCGGACTTGGCCTTGCTTGCGCTCTTGGTGTTCGTCCCTTTCGCTTGGCCAAGCTCATTAATCAGCTCCTCGGTGGCGCGGACGCTCAACTCCTTTTTGATCACCCGCTTGGCCGCAGCGATCTGATCCTTGGCATCCTTCAGGCCAAGGATGGCCTTGGCGTGGCCGCTCGAGAGCATGCCGTCGCGCACGTACGCCTGCACCTCGGCCGGCAGCTTGGCCAAGCGCAGGGC
>CAJXAU010000330.1 GCA_913050205.1 uncultured Verrucomicrobiota bacterium | reverse complement strand
ACGTTGGGAAAATAATCGGAGACGAGCAGACCGCTCTGGCCTCCTGGTCGGAAGGGCCGCCAGTTCGGCGTGAGGAAACCGACGCGGCGGCCTCCGGAGTTGATGTATTTTTTGTCCTGCGGCAACGACTTGTTGGCGTACTTCCGCAACTCCGGCTTGTAGTCGAACGTGTCCACTTGGCTGGGGCCACCGTTCATCATCAGGAAGATGCAGTGCTTGGCCTTGCCGAAGTAGTTGGAGCGTTTGGGTTGGAGCGGCCCGGTATCCGCTTGGCCAAGCGCTTGGGTGTGACGTGGAAAAAAACCGTCCGCCCCCAGAAGCGACGCCAGCGCCAACCCGGAAAAGCCGGCCCCCATCTCCCACACGAATTCGCGACGGGTTTGGCCGCAGGGGAAAACCTGATTCAGTTGGTTGGAGTGGCGTTTGGGCAAGGGTTGGTAGTGTCAGTCGGCGGCAAATCTACCCCCACGCAGATATGAGTAAAGTCCGGATGCGTTCAAAAACCTTGCCAGTCTATGCGGTGCGGGCACAGTTCCCGCATGCGGATTCGACAGGTTGTCACGGCGTTGGTTGGTGGGTTGGCGCTGCTGGGGATGAGCGGTTGCGCCTCATGGGAGGCCAAGCTGGATCAACGCGCTAAGTGGAAAAAATTCCGCGACGAGTCACCGAAATCACCCACCACGCCCTTCAAGCGCTGGCCTCCGGAACAGTGAGGCTAATCGATATAAATAAATTCGTTCGCGTTTAGTAGTACGTGGCACAGGGAGGCCAGCGCGAGGTGGCTGGGATCCACGGTTGGCTGGGTTTGCGTTTCGAAACCGTATCGATTCTTGAGATAACGCCAAACCCCGATGCGCTCCTTCTCGGTCAACGCACGGTTCACCACGATTAACTCGGCAATGTCTCCCTGCCAGTATTCGCCGTTGATGGTTCCCTGTGTGCCGATGGTGTACGGCTGCAATAGCTTTCGCGTTGGGAGAGTGGCACTCGAGGCGAGTTGCCTTCCGTTTTGATATGTTGCCGCGCCATCACGAGAATTGATTGCCATCAGGCCGAAGTGTGTTTGAGGGTTGCTGAGATGTCCGGCTGTGCTGAAGGCATCCGTCAATCGAATCTGGGTGGCGCCGTTTGTCCCGAGGAAAAGAGATGTGCCGGAGCCTCCTCCCTTGCCCCAGTTGGAGAAGATTTCACGCAACCCGTTTTTCGCTGTGTGATTCGCCACTGCGATGAGAGTGAAATGCTGGGAGTCCAGCACCTGCTCCGGAATCACCAGCGCATCGCCAAGCCCGTCAAAGCGAAGCGTGGGCCGGCCATTGATGGCGTTTTCGATCCAGTTCGGTTGCTTGTCCAGCGTGGCTTGTCGTGCAGTGAATCGCTTGGGGCTTCGCCCCGACCACGACCTCACGCGACCGTCGCTATCCTTTTGAATACCGGTGTCCGCCCGAAGCCAGAGTTCCAGCCCGGTAAGACTGGCCGGGTTTTGTGGTGGGGCTGATTTTCCGGCCTGCCCTGAACTGAAATGCGCCTGCTGCTCACGCAAATGCTCCAGCGCTTGGCCAAGCTCGGCCGGTGTGGGTTGGCGGTTGAAGGCGAGTTCCCATGCAAGCTGGACTTGGTTCTTCCGATCATCGGTGCGCTTGGCCAAGCGCTTGGCCAAGGCTTCGCTTTGGGCATGAACGAAGTGGTTATTCAACAACGCCAACGCCTGTGGAGCGACCGTGGTGACATCCCTTTGGCCGCAAGAAACAGTCGTGTCCCGAAAGTCGAACGTCGTCATCAATGGCAGAAGCCGCGAGCGCTTGGTCATCATATATATGCTGCGCCGTGCGCGTTCGTGAGGGGAGGATTCCTGCCAGTCGCCGGACTTTCGGGAAAGCCCCTCGAGCGCCTCGCGGGCCATCCGGGGATAAAAACTGGGGCCACCCATTTTGAGGTTCAATTGACCACTCGTCATCAGCATGGCATCGCGAACCGCCTCGGAGTCTAGCCTGCGGCGTGGGAATTTCCACCAGGTTCGATTTGTAAAATCCACCTCGGAAAACTTGGCCTCGTCGGGATGGACTGATGCCTGCTGATAGGTTTCCGAAGTCATAATGAGTTTGTGCAGTCGTTTGATCGTCCACGCCGGACCGTCATCGACAGAGGGCTGCATGAACTCTGCGGCCAACCAGTCGAGCAAGTGCGGGTGGGTTGGCGGATCGCTCTTGAAGCCGAGATTATTCGGTGTGCGAACGAGTCCCTGCCCGAAGTGGTGTTGCCAAACGCGGTTGACCAACACCCGGGTCGTGAGCGGGTTTTTCGCGTCGGTGATCCAGCGGGCGAACTGCAACCGGCGCTGTGTGGTTTTGCTGCCGGGTGGAGGAGGGATAAGCGGCTTGTCAAGCGCCGCGACGGCGGAGAGAAAACCAGGCGCGACTTCCGGCCCCGGTTTGTGTCGTTCGCCCTGATGAAGCAGCCGGATTGGCTTGGGTTTGGCGCTCAGGTCCGTCCACCCGTAGACATCGAAACCAAGCTGCTCCTTGGTCGGGCCGCCTTGATTGGCCTGCCCGATCGGCCCGGCCCAGAAAAAACTGGCGATGCGGTAGTAGTCGCTCTGCAGGATGGGATCGAACTTATGGTCGTGGCAGCGGGCGCATTTCACCGTGAGACCGAGGAACGCAGTGGTCGTTGTGTGCACCATGTCCTCGAGCCGCGTGTAAAGGTAGTCGGCCGGGTCGTTCGGTTCATCGTTCCACGTGCCGGCGCGAATCAAGCCGGTGGCGATCACGCTTTGCTCTGTTCGATTTCCGATCTCGTCGCCGGCGAGTTGCTCCGCGACAAACCGGGGGTAGGGCATGTCGTCGTTCAGTGCGTTGATCACCCAGTCCCGGTAGCGCCAGATGTTCGGCTTTAGTTTGTCCCGCTCGTAGCCGTCCGTCTCGGCGAACCGGACGAGATCAAGCCAGTGCCGTGCCCAGCGTTCGCCGTAACGGGGCGACGCCAGAAGGCGGTCGATCAACCTTGGCCAAGCGCCCGGTGCGGTGTCAGCAAGAAACTGCTCCATCTCGCCGGGGGAAGGCGGCAGG
>CAJXAU010000329.1 GCA_913050205.1 uncultured Verrucomicrobiota bacterium | reverse complement strand
AACCGCCCTTGCGGAGTGACCAGTCGAGAAACTGCGCGTTGTTGATGCCGTGCAGTGACAACAGATCAACGTGGTCGAGCTGCAGGTACTCCATCGATTTATCGAACGTGTCGAGGAACTCCTTCTGCGTGGCGAATGGCGCAACCTTGGTCTGGACGATCATCTCGTCGCGCGGCAGCTTGGGCAGCACGTAGCCAAGCTGCATCTCGGACGACCCGTAGCCGCGCGCGGTCTCAATGTGGTTGATCCCCAACTCCAGCGACCGGTGGATGGTCGCCTCGAGGTTGGCCTGTCCCTCGTCCGGCACCTCGCTGGGTTCGATGTCGTCCCACTTGTGCTGGTACCGCATACCTCCGCAGGAGAACACGGGCATCTGCAGTTCTGTTTTGCCGAATCGCCGATATTTCACGTTGCGGCAGTCTCGGTTTTCAGGGGGGAAGATTCAAGAACAACCAAGCGCTTGGCCAAGCGCAGGACTATTCGCCGGAGATATCAAAACGGATCACCGTTTCATCCGGCCGAGCCAGGCCCAATTGCTCGCGGGCAAGGCGCTCCACGGTCTTGGGGTCGCTCTTGAGGGAATCGATCTCGAGACGCAGCTCGCGGTTGACCATCTCCTCTTGCTGAATGCGTTTATCCAACTCGATGATCTGTTGCCGCATCGCCTCGTTTTGGTGCATCAACGGAAAGTAGAGAATCGCGACCCATACCAGAGCGGCAACGACCAGCAAAGTCACGACCACACGGGTGAGCTTGTCCCAGATTCCGGTATCGACGTTCATCTCCTTGGCAGGCGAATGCCTGTTCACGAATGCGACCGGCAGAATCTAGACCCATGCCCGCGACCGGGCCAACACAAAAATCACCCTTTTTTGGTGTCTCAAAAAACGGACAGGTCAGATTTTCGCGCTTTCGAACAACGACTCGATGTTATCCGGGACGATTTCCTGATCGTGTGTCGGCGGATTTAACGCCATCTTGAGGTAGTCCACCGCGTCAGCCGCGCGCTGCACGCTCTTCGGCAGAGCTGCCCCGGCGGCGTTCGCGTGTCCGCCTCCCTGCAGCTGCTTGGCCATCCGCAACGCCCCTCCCTCGGAGCTGCGCAGACTCACCATGAACTGGTTGTTGCCGATGCGATTCAGCGTGAGAAGAATTTTGTACTGCTGGGAATCCTCGCGGAGCAACTTGTTAAGGATTACGTTGGAGTTGCCCACCACCGTCTTGACGAGGCCAACTTCTGGCGTGATTTCCTGAATGTTTTGGCGGCTCCACTTGAGGCCCATTGGATCCTCCACCTCGCGCTTGACCCGCATGACTTCCAGCAGCGGATGGTCGAGCAGCTTTTCCGGATCACCGTCCACAATGGAGTACATGTTCCAAAACCCGTATGTCTTCACCAGCGAACCGTGGTCGTTGGCCAATTCAAACTCGGGGTCGTCCTGCAGGAACAAGTCGCCGACGTTGGCCAAGTGCACGAGACGGTCGAGCGTCTCTGACTCCATTCCGTGCTCCCTGCAAAGCTCATAGGCCAGCAGGCAGGCGCTCTTCGACTCGTCGTGTACGAGGCGTGCCTTGGTCGGCTCGGTGTTCGTGATATGGTGATCCACGATCACCCAGTTGAAGCGATCCATCCGTTCCTCAAACGCAAGGTCGCTAACCCAGGCGGAATTTTCACGAAGACAACGACTGTGCCACGCATGCGTCTGATAGCCCAACAAACGAACCTCCTCGCCATAAAGGGTGGCGGAAAGTTTTTGCAACAGCATGCCGGAAAGCAGTCCGTCAAGGTCGCCGTCGTGAGTAACAATGATTTCGGGTTTGGGGAGATCGCCCATAAAGCGGCACCAAACGTACAACAACTTTCAAGGGAGCCAAGACAATAGTCGCAAACCAGATCCGGCGGGGTGACCGGGACCTGTCATTTGAAAATCGCCGTCTCGATCTTCCCTTCCCGGTCAATGTAGCCACGACTCATGGCCGGCGTGTTGAACTCCATCACAACATTGCCCTCCGGGTCGATTCCAATGATCCCGCCGTTGCCTCCCGCCTTTTTGAGAACAGACTGCACGACATCGTCCGCAGCACTGGCCAGGCTATCCTTTTTGTAGGCGATGCGGGCGCTGATGTCGTGGGCGACAGCGTGCCGAATGAAGAATTCACCATGGCCGGTGCAGGAAATACCCGCTGTACGGTTGTCAGCGTATGTGCCTGCGCCGATGATCGGTGAATCCCCGATTCGGCCAAATCGTTTCCCGGTCATCCCCCCCGTGGAAGTGCCGGCAGCGAGGTTTCCTTTCGCATCAAGCGCAACGCATCCCACCGTGCCGAAATAATCCTCCGGGTGATCCGGCTCGGTGGCTGCCCGGGGTTTCGCCTTGGCCTCCTCTGCTTTCTTCCAGTTCAAAAACTGGTTCCACCTCCTTTCCGTTCGAAAATACCCCGGCTCAACCACCTCCAGCCCGTTCTCGCCTGCAAACTTTTCGGCACCCTCATTGGTGAACAAGACATGCTTGGAATGCTCCATGACGGCACGGGCCGCGCGGATGGGGTTTTTAACCGTGGTCACCCCACCAACCGCACCGGCCTGCAACCCGCGACCATCCATGATCGAAGCATCCAATTCATTTTTTCCATCCGCCGTAAAAACCGACCCCTTGCCGGCGTTAAAAACAGGGGCATCCTCCATCACAACAATTGCCGCCTCCACCGCGTCCAGCGCGCTGCCGCCCCGACGCAAAATGTCATGCCCGGTACGAAGCGAACGCTCGAGAGTCTCATGATAAAGTCGCTCAAGTTCGGGCGTCAGCGAGTCGCGCTCAATGCGCCCCGCTCCTCCGTGAATTACGATGGCTATGGGATTGGCTTGAACAGACATGGCGAAAAATAAAAGGACTCCAATGAGGTAAGCCTTCATACCCCCGAGCTTGGCCAAGCGCAAATCGGAAGGCAAACAACAAGAAAACGAAGGAGGAAAAGCTATGGTACCAGTGGAGGGACTCGAACCCACACTCTCGTGAAAGAAGCGGATTTTGAATCCGCCGCGTCTACCAATTCCGCCACACTGGCA
>CAJXAU010000328.1 GCA_913050205.1 uncultured Verrucomicrobiota bacterium | reverse complement strand
AAGGTCGATGCCGAATTCGTCCCGGGCATCGAGAATCATTTGTGGTGACGGTTTGCGATTGCGGCTGGGTTGATCAGGAGCCTCGGGTGCGAAATAAATTTTTCGGAACGTGACCCCATTTTTGGCGAACTCCGCGCACACCCGTTCGTTGGTCGCGTGCATTTGATCCTCGGTGAAATATCCCCGGCCGATCCCCGCCTGATTGGTGACGATAAACAACTCGAACCCGGCATCGGCCAATCGGCGCACCGCATCACCGGTGCCGGGAATCAGTTCGACCTTGTCCGGTTCGTGCAAATAGCCGGTCTCGACGATGAGCGTGCCGTCGCGGTCGAGAAAGATTGCCGGTTTGCCTTCGGCCATTATGGTTAAAAACTGGAGAGAAGTTCCTTCGGTGTCACGGTGGCTGTGCCGAGTTTTCCGACCACCACACCGGCGGCGTGATTGGCGAGCATGGCCGCCTCGACGGGATCAGCCCCGGCGGCGATCGCCAGCGTAAACGTCCCGATGACCGTGTCGCCGGCCCCGGAGACGTCAAACACTTCGCGAGCAAGAGTGGGGATATGAAATGGTTTGCCGCCCGGTTGGCAGACAAGCATCCCGAGTTCACCAAGTGTGATGAGGAGTACTTGCAAATCGAGATCTCCAAGGAGTTGCCCGGCCACACGGATGAGATTCCTATCTTTCAACGGGTTGGCGTGGTGCGTGGTATCCTCGATGCCAGCCAGTTCAAATGCCTCCTTCCGGTTGGGGGTGATGAGGGACAGGCCCCGGAGGTTGAGGGAGTGAACTGGCTTGGGATCGAGACTGAGCCAAGCGCCGTGCTCTTGGCCAAGCGCCTTGAGTTCGTCGAGGTATTCCTGCGTGATGACACCCTTGCCGTAATCGCCGATGACCACGGCATTGGACTTGGCCAGACTGGTGTCGATCGACTTGGCCAAGCGCTTGGCCAAGCGCGGCGAAATGTTAGTGCGTGTCTCGCGATCGACCCGGACCACCTGCTGGCGCTGGGCGATGATTCGCGTTTTGCAACTGGTCTGTCGTGCGGTCTCGGTAATTAACGGCTGGCAATCGACGCAGTCGGCCTTGAGCAGGGTTCGGAGTTTTTTTGCAGCATCATCCCGCCCGATGACGCTATGCATTTGGGCGGGACAACCCAGTGCGGTCAGGTTCCGGGCAACGTTCGCCGCGCCGCCGGCCATAAAGCTTTCCCGCTTGAACTGTACCACCGGCACAGGTGCCTCGGGTGATATGCGGTCCACGTCGCCCCAGATAAATTGGTCGAGCATCGCATCGCCGGTGACCAACACCGTCCGCTTGGCCGCAGCATTGAGAATACGACGGGCGCGTTGGCGGGATAATGTCTTTGTTTCAGCCATTTGCCTGTTATGCCGGTTCCGGCTCGAGGAACCCGGTGAGCGGGCTGGTTGCGCTGGCCGTGCCCAATTGCCGTCCAAGGCCAATTTCGTAGGCAGCGCGTCCGGCTTCGACTGCAGCCTTGAAAGCAAGTCCCATGCGAGATGGGTTATCGGCAATGGCGATGGCGGTGTTGACCAGCACGGCATCCGCACCCATTTCCATCGCCTCAGCGGCATGGCTGGGGGAACCAATGCCGGCATCGACGACCACCGGTACAGTGGCCTGTTCAATGATGATACGAATCTGGTCGCGTGTCTCGATGCCTCGATTGGAGCCAATTGGAGCGCCAAGCGGCATGACCGTGGCTGTGCCGACGTCCTGTAGTCGCTTTGCCAACACCGGATCGGCGTTGATGTACGGCAGCACGGTGAACCCCTCTGAGACAAGGGTTTTGGAGGCTTCAAATGTTTCGACCGGATCCGGCAGCAGATAACGTGGGTCGGGATGGATCTCGAGTTTCACCCACTTGGGCAATCCGGCTGCAGCAGCGAGTCGGGCCAACCGCACTGCCTCATCGGCGTTCATCGCGCCGCTCGTGTTGGGTAGAACGAGATACTGTTCCGGATCGATGAATTCGAGGATGTTGGCGTAGGGATCGTTGTTGCCGGAGAGATCTGCACGGCGTAGGGCAACAGTCACGACCTGTGTGCCGCTGGCCTTGAGGGCATCGCGCATCGCTTCGTTAGACGAAAATTTGCCGGTGCCGAGAAACAGCCGGGAGTCGAATGTGCGATCTGCGATGGTGAGTGGCGCGGTTTCCAGCGACATCGGAAAAAAACTAGTCGAGCCCGGGGCGGATGTCGAGTTGACCTACTGTTTTGACTTCTCTTTCTCCCGACGGGGTCGAGGGCCGAAGATCGCGGTGCCCACTCGGACGATGGTGGCGCCTTCCGCGATGGCCACCTCAAAGTCGCCACTCATGCCCATGCTCAGGTGGGGCAGCGGCGCGCCGAGAATTTGCTCGCACTCCTCTTTGATTTCCCGGAGGCGCTGGAAAACGCCGCGCACCTTTTCCGGTTCGGGTGTCCACGGGGCGAGGGTCATCAGGCCATGAATCTCGAGTCGTGGAAGATCGTTGATGGCGTTGAGTTGTTCGATCACTTCACCGGGGGTGAAGCCGTGTTTGCTGGCTTCGCCGGCGACGTTGACCTCGAGTAACACAGGCATGTCCTTCGCCGCGTTGTGCGCGTGTTTATTGATTTCCTCGGCGATCGACATGCGATCGACGCTTTGGATCATGCTGAAAAAACGGACGGCATCCCGGCATTTGTTCGACTGCAAATGGCCGATCAAGTGCCACTCAAGATTCCCCGGGCAGGCTGAAATTTTTAGTTTGGCCTCCTGAACCCGGTTTTCCCCGAAGACTCGGCAGTTGTGATAGGTCAGCTCTCGGACGGCGTCGGCGGTGTGGTTTTTCGAGACCGGTAACAACATCACCTCCGCGGGGTCGCGTCCGGCCGCCTCGCAGGCAGCGCGTATCCTGTCGCGAATCTGTTGCAGTCGCTCATCGAGTTCCATGCGCGCGATTTAGCCACAGGGCAGGGTGCTGCGGCAAGGGCGCTTGGCTTCGGCTGTTTTGGCGCTTGCCTCGGGCGGGGTGCCACTCGCAGGATGCCGCGCATGGCGCGCAGCTATTGGTTGGTCAAACAGGAACCGGA
>CAJXAU010000327.1 GCA_913050205.1 uncultured Verrucomicrobiota bacterium | reverse complement strand
CGCGCAAACTGCTGTATCAGCTTTATCACACGCTAAACCATTTCAACTTATTCGGCAGCGGGTATGCAGGGTCAGCACAATCGATTGTCGATCAACTGCTACGATTGGCCCAATAAAAAAGCCCGGTCAATCGACCGGGCTTCAAAAGGGTTTTTGAAAACTTATTCAGCAACCGGCACAGCCTCTTCAGAAGCGACTTCCTCGGGCTCCTCTTCAGTCACCGTCGGGCCGGCAACAGTGTGGCGCTCGATGGTGTTGATGCGATAACGGCGGGTGTCATTATCGATCTGGAATTCCGCCTCATCGCCCGGTTTTTTGCCAAGGAACGCTTGGCCAAGCGGTGTGAGGTAACTCAAAATCTGATTATCCGGATCACCATCCCAGGCACCAAGCAGAATGAATGTTTCCTCCTTGTTGCTCTCGAGGTTGGTGACACCCAACTTATTGCCTACGCTGACCTGATCCACAGAGGCATCGCTGAAGTCGGTTCCCCGTGCACGGGTCAGGTCGATCTCCAGTTCGCCCTTGCGCGCCATGAGCACCTTTTGCATTTCCTTGGCGGCCTTAAATTCGTGGTTCTCTCGAAGGTCACCGTAACTCCGCGCAATGGCGATCTCCTTTGAATTCGCCGGGATCTTCTTTTTGACGAGATCCTCATACTCGTTCTTGCGGCGCTCGAGACTTGGCCATGAGACAATCAGCAGATTGTCATCCTTGGTCTTGTCTCCGGAGATCATGGATTGAATTGACGGGTACGCCTTGACAATGCGGCCAAGCAGCGAGCGCTTGTCCATGTCGTCGAAACATATAGTCGCCTGTAGCGCACGCACCAGATCCTCGACCACCTCAACGTCTGCCGATCCGATCAGGTCAGTAATCAACTCCTGATCAGCCATGATGAAGTCTCCCAGTTTGCTGGTTTTCTTTTCGTTAAACCGGTCCTGTTCAATCGCCGCCATCATGGCCCCAAACACATCCGGACCGAGAATGTCTGCAAAACTGTCCGAGCGGTTTTTGCCCAACCACAACATCAGGTCGGTACTGGCCTCGTGCTTGCTGACCAATTGCTCGAGGTGATCCTTGAATCGGTCAAAGTGCCCGGCCTGAATTAGCATCTGGGCGAGTTCACCAACCAGACGAAGGCCACTCGAGTTCAGCATCTCAAGATAGCGATCCACCCAGGAATCAGTGTGGGAAAGACGAAAGGCATCCAGTGCCAGTTTTTGTTTTGCGGCGGATAGCCCCTCAATCACCTCAGCCAAGTCTTCCGCTTTTTCAAAAACGGATCCGGCCTCAAGTTCTCCTTCGACAGCCTCCATGCCCACGTCAGTGCGGATGGCGTCACGTAACAGGATTGCCTCAAGCGAGAGGGACGGCTTGAGGTTCATGTGATTCTTGATGGCAAGATTCAAAATATTGATTACCTCCCCGATCACCTCATCCTTGTTTTCCACGTCACCGATCCCCTTGTGAATCTCGGTGGAGGCGGCAATCTGGGCCTTTAATCCTTTGGCATCGCGGAGGTTGCTCAACAACTGATCGTGAGCGGAAAGTTCCTGCACATGGTAAATGATCGGCTCGGTTTTCTTGACCGGCAACTGGAAGTGCCCGTCACTCTTCATCTCCTTCTTGGCGTCGGCCCACCATTTTTTCCAGTCTTCCTCAATAACGTCCGGCACAAGCGACTCTTGAATCTGTGCCACGGTCGCCTGCCCATCGAAACTCGTGAGGACCAGCTTGACCAACTCGAGATGATCCAGTGCCCCCATCCGCTTTAGCCCGGCAAGATCGGTTGCCTTGCGGGCAAGAATGTGCTCCCCGTCGAGCGGCTTGAGAATCTTCGCCGCAAAGCCGAGATCCATCGAGTGGTTCGGTTTGTTTTGAAAGTCGATGGTAATTTTCGCCATCAGCGTATCCACCGTGGTAATCTTTCCAAACCCCCACGACCGGTGAATACAAAAACCAGCACTCACCAACACGGCCAGTGCATCGGTTACCTTGGGATCCAACTTGCCATCCAGAACCAAGCGCTTGAATTCGCTTTGGAGCTGATCCGATTGTTCAACGGCTTCGACCGTTTCGGGTGCAGTTTCAGTAGTAGACATTCCTTCCTCTGTCATCGTGCTCATCAGGTATTTCTCGGCGTGACGCGCCGAAGCGGGCATCATACGCCCGTGGCTGGCGGGAAACCAAGACAAATTGCGATCGATACACTCCTCCGATCTCAGCAGCAACAGGTGGCCACTGAGAGGCTGCTGGGCGACGCCCTGCGCGAAGCCAGACTAACCCCTGCCGACACCGGGCTGGCCCGCGAGTTGGTTTCCGGTTGCGTCCGCTGGAGACGGCTGCTCGACTGGCTGATTGAACGATCTACAAACGGCCGCGAACAAAAGCCGGCCGTCCGGGAGATCCTTCGGCTGGGGCTGTACCAGATTTTTTTTCTCACCCGCATCCCCGACCACGCCATTGCGAATGAGAGCGTGCGCTTGGCCAAGCGCAATAAATGCCTTGGCCAAGCCGGATTCATCAATGCCATGATTCGCCGGTTCCTGAGGGAAAAAGAATCGACTTTTAGAGTCATCTCCGGCCTGCAGGAGGATCAGCCCGCGCTTGGCCAATCGCATCCCGATTGGTTGTTCGAAGTCTGGGAACAACGCTGGGGTCGGGAGAAATCCATCCGGCTCCTCGAGTGGAACAACCAACCGGCCCCGACCTTCGCCCGGGTCAACCGGCTCAAAACCGACCCGGCGACTTTGGCCAAGCGTTGGGAAAACGAACGGGTTGAGGTCACCGCTTTTGACTGCGACTGGGCACCCACCAACACCGTCTTCCGTCTCCGAAACCATCCCCCGATTGAGTCCATCCCGAGTTTCCGGGAAGGCCACTTCTATATTCAGGACCCCAGCACGCTGCTATCCGTCGACCTGCTTGCACCGGAGCCCGGCCAAGCGGTGCTCGATCTCTGCGCAGCGCCCGGCGGCAAAACCGGACTGATCGCCGAGCGGATGAACAATGAAGGCCAACTCACCGCCACCGACATCAGCGACGCCCGGCTTGGTTTGTTGCGGGAAAACTGCGACCG
>CAJXAU010000326.1 GCA_913050205.1 uncultured Verrucomicrobiota bacterium | reverse complement strand
ACAACCGCAACCGCACCGCCTCGGACGTGCGCCATGCCGTCACCAAGGCCGGCGGTCAATTGGCTAGTGCCGGCGCCGTGACACGGCTGTTCGAGCGCAAGGGGCAGATCATCATCGACCGGGAGGCCGCCGAGGAGGATGCGTTGATGGAACTGGCCCTTGAGGCCGGTGCCGAGGATTTTGCCGCCGATGAAAACGGCTACGAGATCGTGACCGGGCCGAACGACTTCGAGCCAGTGCACAAGGCGGTTGAGGACAAGGGCATCGCCACCCTATCGGCTGAGGTCACCTACATTGCCCAGCAAACCACCGCCGTGGACGAGAGCGGCGCCTCAACCATCCAGAAACTGGTGGATGTGTTGGAGGAAAACGACGACGTCAGTGACGTGTTCACAAACGCCGATTTCCCGGAGGGCAGCGAGGCCTAACAATTCAGGCCGGCGACGCGTTCCGGGTGGCTGTAAATGTTGAACGTCTCGCCTCGGAGAAATCCGATAAGCGTCTGCCCATTCTCACGGGCGAATTCCACCGCCAAACTCGACGGGGCAGACACGGCGCAAATTATCCCCACACGCCCTGCGAGGGCTTTTTGAAGAATCTCAAACGAGGCCCGGCCGCTGACCATCAGCACGCATTCCTCAAGCGGAAGGTGATCGTCCACCAGTGCCCGGCCAAGCACCTTGTCCACCGCATTGTGCCGCCCGACGTCCTCCCTCAACATCAGAACATTACCGGCTGCGTCGAACAAGCTGGCCGCATGGAGGCCTCCAGTTTTTTCAAACGTCTGTTGCACCTCCCGCATTTGGCCCGGCATCTTTATGATTTTTTCCGCCTCAATCAGCCGGTCGCGTTTGGTAAGAGGCTCAAACAAGTTTCGTACTGATTCGATGGAAGCCTTGCCGCACAGGCCGCAGCTCGAGCTGGCGTAGACGTTCCGCTTGAGCTTTTCGAGGTCAAACTCGACTCTGGGTGACAGGAAAACGTTGAGCACATTTCCGTGAAGTGCCGACTCACCCTGTTGACAGTGAGCCACCTCCAGCACATCACCCCGCCCTGTGATAACGCCCTCGGACAACAGGAAGCCCAGCGCGAGTTCCTCGTCGTGCCCCGGTGTGCGCATGGTGATCGCCACCGCCTCGCCCTTCACACGAATCTCCAGTGGTTCCTCACATGCCACCCAGTCCGGCGCCTTGGCTGTTGTGCCGGATCGCCAACGCAGCACGTCCGTTGTGGCGGCCCGCGGGTCATTATCCTTGTGTTCAACCGATGACATCTTGTGCCCGCCTGCTACCAGAAGCGGCACCGACAGAAAAGAAGGATTTGACATCAAACGGCACCAGCGCAACCGTTCGTGGCGTTATGATCAAATGGACAACACTCCTCAGCAGTGTCGCCGCCGGTCTGTTTTTGACTGCATGTGGCGATGGCGAAAAAGCCGCAGCAACCAGTGAAGCCGTCGATCCCAACGTGATTGCCTATCCGCTCGACACCTGCATCGTGGCCGACAAAAAACTGGGCAGCATGGGCAAACCGCACGTGTTTGTGCATGAAGGCCGCCAAATAAAATATTGCTGCATCGGCTGTGATGATGAGTTCAAAGCGAACACGGCCAAGTACATCAAGAAATTCGACGACGCCGTTGCTGCAAACAAGGCAGCTGAAACCAAGCCGGCCGAGGCCACCGACACCATCGCCAGCGAAACGGACGAGTCAGCCAAGTAGGCGGCTTAACGCATTTGTAGACGCCCGGGCAACCGGGCGTTTTTTTGCGCTTGGCCAAGCGCTTGGCTTTGACATCCTGATCGCTTGGCCTTCAAATTTGCCGCGTCATGACACAAACAACCCGGCGTTCTTTCCTCCATCAAACCTCACTCGCAACCGCTGCGGCTGCCGTCGGAGCCGGTTGCTCGACTCCCACACCGACCAAGCGCTTGGCCAAGCACGGGCCGGTCATCATCTCCACATGGGGCTTTGGCAAACCGGCCAACGAACTCGCCCTCCGCACGTTGCAGGGCGGCGGCTCAGCACTCGACGCCGTCGAGCAGGGCATACGACTGGTCGAAGTCTCGGGCAACTCCTCCGTCGGCTTGAGCGGCAAACCCAATGCTGCCGGCGTGCCCCAGCTTGACGCCTGCATCATGAACGGGCCTGGTCATCAGGCTGGAAGCGTTGCCGGAGTCGAAGGTGTGGTGCACCCCATCTCCGCCGCACGGTTGGTCATGGAAAAAACGCCGCACGTCATGCTCGTCGGTCGCGGTGCCCGGTGGTTCGCTGAGCAACAGGGTTTGAAGGTGCTCGATCCGACCGATGACGAAGCCAACTACAAGGCATGGCAGGCTGCGCAAAAAAAGCCGTCCCCGGGCAAGGGCGACAAACCGGATAACCACGACACCGTCACCCTGATCGTTCTCGACACCAACGGCGACCTTGCCGGCGGTTGCTCCACCAGCGGCTGGAGCGGCAAGATCCCGGGGCGCGTCGGGGACTCACCCATCATCGGCGGCGGCCTGTACGTCGACAACGAGGTCGGTGCAGCCGGGGCCACAGGCTTGGGCGAAAACGTCATGCGCTACTGCGCCTCGTATGCGGTCGTCGAGAACATGCGCCACGGCATGTCACCCACCGAGGCCTGTGCCGAGGCGATCCGCCGCATCGCCAAGACCGATCCGGCCGGGATGGATCTCGCCATTAATTTCATCGCCATCAACAAAAAGGGAGAATTTGGCGCAGCCGGTACTCAGGCTAATTTTCCCTACTCAGTGACTACGCCGGAATTCAGCGAAGTCCGCAAAGGCAAACCCCTCAGCCAAGCCACCCAAAAAGAAGGCGGCAACGAGTAATTCTCCAACAGGGCAAGGCGGCAGCGTTACTTCAGCAGCTTGGCCACGCTGGCAGGGTGAGCATGGAGGCGCTTTATTTCCCTGTCGGTCAACGCGCGGTTGAAGCAGGCGAGGTCGTCGAACAGGCCCATGTAGTAGAGGCCAATGAGGATGCGATGCGGTTTGCCTGACCACGAAAACTGCTGGTTCCACCCGGTGATGCTGCCCTCGTTTTTTCCGTTGAGATAGAGCGTGGCCACGCCGTCCT
>CAJXAU010000325.1 GCA_913050205.1 uncultured Verrucomicrobiota bacterium | reverse complement strand
CCGGAAACAAAAATCCGATCCCGCCACTTTGTCTGGGGAGTTTCATGCTCACATTGCCAATCGCCCGAAACCGGCCACGCTTGGGATAAAGTTCCACACGGTCGGCCTGCCCGGTCTGCCCGCCTAGCTCCCATGATGGCTTTATGTTGAGGCGAATTTCCCCTTTGTTAAAATCATAAACCGCAAGTTGAGAAGATAGGCGATCTTTGCCCTGCGCCAACCTCGCCCCAATCGCGGTGGCATGGCTCACCCCGCCCTCCTCTCCGCCCAGTTCAATGTTAAGGGACTGGCATTCCAAACGATTGTCTCCGCGTTTCAACCGAACTGAGCCGATGTATCGTGCGTATCCGGCCCGTTTTTCGCCGGCTGGCTGATAAACAAATGAACGGGCCTGAATTTCGATCGACTCTGGAGTTTCGTGTTCATCGCTTCCACGCACTGGCGTAAGTTGAAACAGGTTGCTTTCCTCGCCTGAACCGGCCGGCAATTTCATCGCAACGTTGCCCTGTGCGCTGACAACTCTCGTCTCCTGATGAACCATCAGCAAGTCAGCCTGGCCGGAACGGTCATCCATCTCCCACCGCGGATTGCCCTGAAACATCACCGTCCCCGCTGCCAGATCATACGCAGCCGTTTCGCTGGTGGTCTTGAATTGATCGTTTTGAACGACGACCCCGCCTCGAGCCTCGATCGACTGCAGTTCCCAATCCTCTTCGCGTAACCCAACCGTTAATCGCCCGCTCTGTAGCGTACCATCCGTATCACTTACTGTGACGGATCCTCGAAACACCGCTTGGCCCGGCTGAAGGTCGAACTGTGTGGATGAAATTCGGATTTCACCGCCCTGTGGATTCTCCGTGGCAGGCTGTCGGGCTGCTTGGCCAAGCGGAATGCCTCGCAGGTTTTTGTTCAGCCTCGCTTGAACCTTTTCGGTAACGGTCAACGTCGGCCCGGTCAGATCGCCGGAAAATCCTGTGCCGCTGAGTTGCATCTGTCCACCCGATGTGGAGAGGGACAGTTGGCCGGGCGAGGAAATGGTCTTGGTATTCTGATTGTACAGGCACTCGCTGGCCGAAAAAACGAGGTTTGTTTTCCCTTCCGCAGTAATTGAAACCAGCCGGGAGTCTGACAGTGAAAGTAGCCCATCTTCACGAAACACAGCCTGTGCCCCAGTCAATAAAGTTGTCCGCTTTCCGTCCGCTGATTTTTCCGAAACGCGAAAGTTTTCGATCGCCGTACCGGCCGGCGCTTGGCCAAGCGCGGAAGTCATTCCCGCTACGAGGAACAACAACACGCAAAGCGTCATCCGGTGATACCTTGGCAACACAACTGGGGCGATTGTGGAAGCGGCGCTCGGGCTTGGAAAGTTTTTCCTTCGCCTCATTGCGAAAATTTATTCCCCGGCGGGCAGATTCAATTCGTCTGCATGATACGAGCTGCGCACCATCGGTCCGCTGGCCACATGCATGAACCCCATCTCCCGAGCAACAGCGCCGTACTCGTCGAATTTCTCCGGAGTCACATATTCCACAACCGGCAGGTGGCAGAGACTGGGTTGAAGATACTGTCCCAGAGTGAGGATATCGCATTGAACGTTGCGCAAGTCCTGCATCGCTTCATGCAATTCCTCCTCGGATTCCCCAAGCCCAAGCATGATGCCGGACTTGGTATAAATCTTCCCCTCACCCCGCTCCTTTACCTTTCGCAGAACGGTAAGGGATCGGTCATATTCGGCTCGGGACCGCACCTGTGGAGTCAGGCGGCGTACGGTCTCGAGGTTGTGATTAAAAATCTCAGGGCGGGCATCCAGTACTTTTTGGAGAGAGTGGTCTTTGTCGAGAAAGTCAGGCACCAACACCTCGATGACGATTCCCGGGTTTCGCCGCCTAACCGCCTCAATAGTCTCGTGAAAATGATTCGCCCCACCATCCTCCAGATCGTCGCGTGCCACAGCTGTGATGACCACATGCTTGAGCTTTAAACGGAATGTTGCCTCAGCCACGCGATTCGGTTCATCGCCTTCAAGCGGCAGCGGCTTGGCTGTATCGACCGCGCAAAATCCGCAAGCCCGAGTGCAACGATCCCCTGCAATCATGAACGTCGCCGTACCCTTGCTCCAGCATTCCCAGTGATTTGGGCACTTGGCACTTTCACAAACTGTGTGCAAGTCCAACTCCTCGAGCAGCCCGCGCGTCTGGGTAAACGCACTGGTACGGGGAAGTTTTAACCTGAGCCACTCGGGAATTCGTTTACGTTGCTGAAGAGGAACTGTTTCCGACATGAATCCTTATTCCAATGTTTTCCAAAATTGCTCCAACTCCGAGGCTCCAAAGTCAGCCAACACCTCTCCGTCCACCTCGATGACTGGGGCGAAGCTTTGATTCGTGAGACGAAACATCTCATCCCAGGCAGCCCGGTCAGAAGTCACGTCGAGCACCTGATATTTGATCTTGTTTCGGTCCAGCCAATCCATCGCCTCCGCACACCATCCGCAAAATGGCTTGATGAAAAGTCGAACCGTCGTGGGTTGATACATACGCTTGGCCAAGGCCGGAACCATCTTGCGCCGAATAGATTCCAAGCGCAATCTCACGCTTGGCCAAGCTCGGTGATAACCGTGTCTTCGTGCTCGTAGGCCGGGGCACAACAGCAAAGCAATCGTAGCGGTTCATCACCTACATTCCACAACTTGTGCACTTGGCCAGGCGGTATAGCGATGGCATCGCCGGGAACTACTTCGCGTTCCGCTTGGCCAATTTTCATTCGCCCAACGCCATGGGTAATAAAATAAATCTCCTCAGCCTTTGGATGAAAATGCTCCATGGTCGCTCCCCCGACAGGAACCCTCGCCTCGGCCAAACTTTGGTTTCGAATACTGGAATTACGGTGCGCAAGAAGCTCACGAATTTCCGACCCGTCCTTGGTTCGAAATGGCTCCGCTTGGTCAAGGTTTACAATTTCCATGGCACTACAGCGTGGGGCCAAGCATCCAAGGGGCGAACTCCTCATCTCCCATGCCGGCCAGTTCGCTTTTTGTTTTTTCACCGCTAGCCACAGAGATGATTTTCTCGTAAATCCGCCGCCCCACCTGCTCCACCGTTTCAGTCCCATCGAGAATCGTGCCAGCGTT
>CAJXAU010000324.1 GCA_913050205.1 uncultured Verrucomicrobiota bacterium | reverse complement strand
TTGGCCAAGTTGCAAACACACCATGAAGAATCTTTTAACCCTTATATTGTCGCTTGGCTTTGTTTCACTTGGCCAAGCGGCGGATTATCGCCCCGGCCCCTTGGCCAAGCGCCAACCCGACGTCCCCAAGGGCCGGGTCATCCAGGCCAAGTGGACGAACTGCAAACACTTCCCAGGCACAGAACGCGATTACTGGGTCTACATTCCGGCACAACACGACGGAAAGCAGCCAGCCAACCTGATGGTGTTTCAGGACGGGGGCGGGTTCGTGCGCGAGAACGGTCATACCCGCGTGCCGATCGTGTTCGACAACCTGATCCATCGTGGCGAACTTCCAGTGACAGTGGGACTTTTCGTCAACCCCGGCGTCATTCCCCCTGCGGAACCCGGCAACCAAGTGCGAAAAAATCGCGCGTTCGAATACGATACAGTGGATGGCCAATATGCGAATTTCATCATCGAGGAACTCCTCCCCCACGTTGTCGCTGAGCATGATTTAAAACTGACCAGCGAACCTTCCGGCCGTGCGATTTGTGGCAACAGCTCCGGGGGAATCGCTGCTTTTACCGCAGCTTGGTTTCGTCCGGATTTTTTTGGAGGCGTCATTAGCCACATCGGAAGCTTCACCAACATCCGCGGTGGTTTCGTGTATCCGGCGCTAATCCGCAAAACAGAAAAGAAGGACATTCGCATCCTGCTACAGGAAGGTCGGCGCGACCTCGACAACCTGCACGGCCATTGGCCGCTCTCAAATAAACAGGTGGCCAAGGCGCTGGAATTCAAGGGCTACGACCACAAGGTCGTCTGGGGGGATGGCGGCCATAGTGGTCGGCATGGAGGAGCAATTTTTCCCGACTCTGCCAAATGGATTTATGCAGATCCTTCCCCCACACAGAAATTCGACCCGTTAGCACCGGATATTCCCGACTACCCATTCACTGCCGACTCGGAACGGCAGGATGGCGCCCCAAGAGGCAAGGTCTCAAAGCACATTCACGAGAGCAAAATCTTCGAGGGAACCAAGCGCGAATACCACGTCTACGTGCCGGCACAGTACAAGGCCGACACGCCTGCTTGCGTGATGATTTTTCAGGACGGCCACGCCTACTTAAAAGAGGACGGGGATGTCCGTGCAACAATTGTGTTTGATAATCTCATCCACAAGGGAGAGATACCGGTGACCATCGGCATCTTCGTCAACCCCGGCCACCGCGGCGACGAGTTTCCCGAGAATCGTTGGCGGGCAAACAACCGCAGTTACGAGTACGACTCACTCGGCGACCAGTACGCGCGATTTTTACTGGAGGAACTCCTCCCTGCGGTTGGCAAGAAATACAACCTCTCGACAAAAGCGGAAGATCGCGCCATCTGCGGAGCGAGCAGCGGCGGCATCTGCGCCTTCACAGCCGCCTGGGAACGCCCCGATGCCTTCAGCAAGGTCTACAGCATGATCGGCAGCTTCACCAACATTCGCGGTGGTAACATCTACCCAAGCTGGATTCGCAAGACTGCGCCCAAGCCGATCCGGGTCTTCCTCGAGGGCGGCGAGAACGATTTAAACAACTCCCACGGCGATTGGCCGTTGGGCAATCTTCAGATGGCCGCCGCTCTCAAGCACATGAACTGGGACTACCGCTTCGTATTCGGCAAAGGCAAACACAATCTCCGCCACGGCGGCACCCTCCTCCCTGAAGCCCTGCGCTGGCTATGGGCAGATCATCAAAATTAATGGGATCAACAATGAAAAAATTAACGACCACCTTGTTTGGATTTTTCCTGGCGAACTTTGCCACCGCTCAGGACATGCCTTTGTCACAGGTGTTGATACCCGGTGAAGACTGGCAACTGGTATCCAATCACAACGGGTTCACAGATGCACCCACGGCAGACGGTGAGGGGAACTTTTATTTCTCCGATATGCGAAGCGACCACGGCCTGCTAAAGGTCGTGCCCCCGGGCAAGGTGCATCTTTACCTCGAAGGTGCCACCGGCATCAGTGGAATGAAGTTTGGCCCAGACGGCAAACTGTACGCCTGTCGAGCCAAGGCCGGTGAAGTCGTCGTCATCGATCCCAAGACCAGCGAGATGAAAGTGCTGGCGAAAGATGTCCGCCCAAACGATCTCGTTGTCACACACAAGGGCTATCTTTATTTCACCGAGACTCCGAAAAAGCAGGTGACGTTTATCAATACAAAAACCGGTGAGATTAAAATAGCCGACCAGGGCATCACCGGCCCCAACGGCATCTGTCTTTCACCCGACCAAGGGACACTTGTCGTCTCGGATTTCCGGGGCAAACACTGTTGGGCGTTTCGAATCGAACCGGATGGCACTCTCAAATACAAACAACCGTACATGACGATGCGCCGCAAACCGGATCCAACCAAGCGCGATATCCTCCCGAACTTTCAGCCGTCCTGCAAAGGCGACGGCATGATTACGGACGCCTACGGGCGTTATTACGTTGCCACCGAATTGGGCGTCCAATACTTCGACCCGGCTGGACGAATCAGCGGCGTCATTCCCGGTCCGCCCGGCATCAAGGGGATGACCAGTGTTACCTTCGCCGGCCGAAATCTGGAGTACATGCACATCACCTGCTTCGACAAAGTGTACCGGCTCAAAACCAAGACCCGAGGCATCCTGTATCAAGACGGCCCACAAAACTACCCACCCAAACTGACGAAATAGCACTTGGCCAAGCGCTTGGCCAAGCGGGCTGGATTTTTCAACGGCTTCACAGCAGGATGCCGGGGATGTTCAAGCAATTCTTCACTATTGCAATATTGGCCGCATCGTCGCTTGGCCTGATCGCGGCAAAACCGAATATCGTGTTGGTGATGGCCGACGATCAGGGCTGGGGGCAAACCGGTTACCGAAATCATCCCGCACTCAAGACACCTCACCTTGATGCGATGGCTGCCAACGGACTGCGTTTTGAACGCTTTTACGCCGGCGGCCCGGTGTGCTCGCCCACACGCGCCACGGTCCTAACCGGGCGCACCCACGACCGCACCGGCGTGTTCGACCACGGCTACGCGCTGCGGCAACAGGAGAAGACGCTTGGCCAAGCGATGAAAAACGCCGGTTACGCCACCGCGCATTTTGGCAAATGGCACCTGAACGGATTGCGAGG
>CAJXAU010000323.1 GCA_913050205.1 uncultured Verrucomicrobiota bacterium | reverse complement strand
CAAAGCCGATAAATCGCCCTCGCCGAAGTTCCATGTTGCCACGAAAGCATCTTGCGCCTGACCGCCAACTGTTCCTGCAAATAAAAGAAGGAAGGAAGTCACCAGACCCACCATTGTTTTTTTGATCATATTTCTAATTTATTTGGATTATTTGCGTATAAGATTTTTCAAAAAACTACCTCAAAGAGAAAATGTGACGAGCATTATTTTATGTGCATTTTCAAGCCCTAAAATTGCATTACCACTATCATTTTTTAACCAAATAACTCAATGCTTTAAGATAATAATATTTTTCCCGTTCGCGACGTCTATTATCCAAACAATTGTAACATTCATGATTAGATACTGTGTATTTTAAGCAAAAATAAAAAGTTTACTTGCGGATTGTTGCTAGAATGCATTTCCTTTCCCCACTAAAAAGAAGCGATTAGTGCCTTTAAAAAAACACAATTCTAAAGCCGAGACCGCAAGAAAAATGCCGGTTGTTGGTATACGAGTTCCTTCTTGGGCAAGCTTCACTCGCCCAATCTTTAAGGGTGTTGTTGATTTTATTCGAAGAAACCAAAGATGGCAGATTCAAACTCTAGTTGATTCCACCAACGAAATGGCACCAGTGGTAATAGACCAAAACTGGGACGGTAATGGGTTAATCCTGTTTCGTTTTTCGACGGAGGAAGCCGAGAATTTCAAGCGGAGAAACATCCCCGTAGTCAATCTCAGCGCCGAGAGCACCGGCAAGGGTTACCCAAGCGTCATCCCGGACAACCTCGAGATCGGCAAACAGGCCGCTCAGCATTTGCTCACGCTTGGCCTGAAACATTTTTCCTACTGGGGTGACCCCTCTCGCACCTACTCAAAGCAAAGGGGAACCGCGTTCGAACAGGAGATTCTGAACGCCGGTTTTGAATGTATCAATGTGCAGTTCGAGCCGGATCATTTTCCGTGGGAGGGACGTTGGTTGAAAATGCACGAGCAGATCGTGAACGAACTAAACCGTCTACCCAAACCGATCGGCATCTTCGCCAAGGACGACATGCTCGCCAGCAACATCATTCGCATCTGCAATGAAATCAGCATCCAAGTGCCGGAGGAAATCGCCGTGATGGGAACAAACGCTGACGAGGTGTTCTGCCAAATCTCGACCCCACCCCTCTCCAGCGTGGCCTATCCCGGGGAGCGAGTGGGCTTCGAGGCCGCCCGACTGCTCTCGAGCATGATGAACGGCAAGTCGGTCGCGGAGGATCATCTCGAGACCATCCCCATCCGTGAGATCGTGGCACGCGAGTCAACTAACACCCTGGCCGTGGACGACCCTATAGTCACACAGGCAGTGAAGTACATTCGATCTGTGGCTCCGGTTTACCCCATCCACGTCTCCGAGGTTGCCGCCCGCAGTCCGCTGTCCCTCTCGGGGTTCAACAAACATTTTGTCCAGCAGATGGGCCTCACTCCAAAGGAGGAAATCAAGCGGGTCCGCTTGGCCAAGGTGCAAGTCATACTGAAAAATACCCGACAAAAGATCAGCCAAATCGCTCAGGATATGAAATTCGAAAGCCCCGAGGAACTCTCTCGTTTTTTCAAGAGGGAAACCGGGCTGGCGCCGAAGGATTATCGTTCCAAGTTCCAGTCCACCCCCGATGGTAAGGAATCGTTAGAAGCCCTTGGCCAAGCACATGTCCACTGACAACACAGAGGGGGACTTCAACAACACGCCCCTGCGCCGAGCCTGGCAGAAGCAACACATTGACCCCGAAACGAGGCAAACCCTCGCAAGGGATGAGGCGCTTTTTCTCCACCAATCCCTCTCCACACCGTGCCTGACGGAGATCGTCAGTTGCAGCGGATCCACATTCACCGATACAGCGGGGCGGGAGTATCTCGACTTCCACGGCAACAGCTTGCATCAGATCGGTTATTCGCACCCGAAAGTCATCGAGGCTATTAAGTCACAACTGGACGAATTGTCCTTCAGCCCCCGCCGCTTCACCAACAAGCCCGCGGTAGAATTAGCCAAACGCCTCACGATGCTAGCACCGGGCAACCTCAGCCGGGTGTTGTTTTCGCCGGGGGGCACATCCGCCATCGGCATGGCCATGAAACTCGCGCGCTACGCCACCGGCAGGCACAAGACGATCTCCATGTGGGGCACCTTTCACGGCGCCTCGCTGGATGCCATCTCCATCGGGGGCGAAGGCCTGTTCCGCGACGACCTCGGCCCATTGTTGCCGGGCAGCCACCATGTCCCCTGGCCACGCGGAAGAGAAGACGCAGACGCCATCGAACGCCTCATGCATGAGGAGGGCGACATCGGTGCCGTCATCTCGGAGCCGATACGGTGCACCACGATTGAGCGTCCGGAGGATGCATACTGGGAGCGCGTCCGGGAATTGTGCAACCAACACGGCGCGCTGCTCGTCTTCGATGAAATCCCCCTCGCCTTCGGTCGGACCGGCAAACTTTTTTGCTACGAACACAGCGGCGTCACGCCGGACATCCTCGTACTCGGCAAGGGACTCGGGGGCGGTGTGCTCCCCATGGCCGCGATGCTCGCAAGGGAGGAACTTAACGTGGCAGCTACACGTGCGCTTGGCCATTATACCCACGAGAAAACGCCCCTCGGCGCAGCGGCCGCGCTTGCCATGTTGGATGTGGTCGAAACAGAAAACCTGATCGAACGATCGACAGCCCTTGGCGCGAAAACCAGGAAGCAACTCGATGAACTGTTCCGCGACACACCCATCGTGACCGAGGTGCGCGGCCTTGGCCTCGCGTTGGCCGTCGAGCTTGGCCAAGCGGATGCCGCCGAGCGCGTCATGTACGACTGCCTCTCCAACGGCCTGAGCTTCAAAGTTTCAAACGGAAATATCCTCACCCTCACGCCCCCGTTGACCATTACCGATGAGGAGATGGCCCGGGCGATAAGTATCCTTAAAAACGCGATCCAAAATATTTGATCTCGTTCCCACTTGGCTGCCTTGACCGGCGCAACGGCACCCGACTACACAGCGGTCACCGCAACTTGAACCAACTCTGAAAACCGAATGCACTAGGGAAACAGATCCAACTTAAGGTTTTTTTCACGACCATCGTGGTGTTGCTGGATTTCAACGCCCTGACAAGGGAAGCGGCACCCTACCCTACCAAAAA
>CAJXAU010000322.1 GCA_913050205.1 uncultured Verrucomicrobiota bacterium | reverse complement strand
TCAATAAGGTCAACTAAAAAATGCAAATGAATCTCATTTTCTTGTGGGGAAGTTATTTCTTAGACTTTTTGACTTTTTGAAGGAAGCTGGAGATCTCTTGAGCGCTCAATGCTCGGTCGAAATAGGCAATTTCGTCGAGTTTACCGTGAAAATCGATTTCACCCTCAGCAGACCCACCAAAAACGAACCGCCTTGTCTCGTCTTCATTTTTATAGTGGGGCGCGGATGGCTCGTCCAAAACAGGTTCTCCGTTCAACCAAAGTTCGTATCGGTCCGGTCGAACAACCACCATCACGAGATGCCATGTTCTCGGTTCGACGGTTTTCAATGAGATCCTCCCCGGGACCAGCGTTAAAACCGGGTCGCTATCTTTTTTGGCATTGGCCAAGCTCAGGTGCGCCCTGTGCCATTCAGCCACAAGATTGTTCACGGTAATGTTGTTGTTGATCACCCCGTTCCACATCCAAAACTGAACAGTGAACGACTCGCTCGCAGGAACGGTCACCTCGATCCTTCCTCCGGCGAAATGTGCCGCGCGGGAGTCGTGATCCTCCTTCACTTCTGCCGAATGCACCCCCGGCAAATGCCGGCCAACTCCGCCCCGGTAAATACCGTCGTGCCCGTTCCCGGTGGCGTCCACGGCCTTGCTTCCGCCTTGCTCGCCCAAGCGCCAGTAAGCGGTGGGCTTGGCCGCCATCACCGCCTGGGCGTAGGCCGATTGCGGCTCGGCGTATTGTTTTCGTTTTTCCCCCGAGGCCTGTTCGAGCAGTCGCGTGACTTCCTCGACGATGCGCGACTCTGCATTCACCTCCAGCCCAGCCGTCCGCGCCGGCCAAGTCGTGTACCCTCCCAGCAAATGCTGTTCCGCCGGCGGGATGTATCCACTCGCGCCGTTCGCCAGGCTGATATTGAACGTCAGCGGCAGCGGGCTGACTGCCTTCAACTTTAACCCGGTCAGGCCATACACCTCACACGGGATGGCCGTGATGCCAAGTTCACCAATCCGCACCGCCTGCAGCGGCACCGTCTCCAGCGGATTGTCTCGTATCCAGACCGCCTGCTCGGCATAAACCTCGGGGCGGTTGCGCGGGCGGTTGCCGTTCATCTTTTTCAACAGCTCGCTGGCCCAGTTCAGCCGCTTGGCATCCGGTGTGCGCCGGTACAGCTCGATGCGAGACTCGGCAAAGCCAAGCGGCACCACGGTCGAATGCTCCAGCTTGGCCAAACGCTGTGTGACCAACTCGATCAGTCTGTCCACGTACTCATGCATCGACCACGACTGCGCCTTGGGCAGGCTGTAGTCGCCCCACCACAGGTCACCGCTTGTGCCCTGCGACATGATGCCCACGAACGACGATTCGCCCTTGGCCAAGCGCTTGGCCAAGCCCTCCGAGAATGCTCCGGCAAAATCGGCGGACAGGCCGTTGTGCCCGGAAAAATAGTGCATCGAGAAATTGGCCAACAACGCCAACGGCTGCCCGCCTGTAGTCTGCACACTCAGGAAACTCAGCCACGGGTCGTCCGGGCCGGTTGGCCCCACCGCGTTGGCGTTGCCATAGCCGGGATGCATGTTCGCCCGGACGGTTTTGCCACCAAACGGGTCGGTCAACTCGCGTCCACGGATGTACGACCAACGCCGGCATGCGGTGTACTCGGCCGCGTCTGCCCTGCCCCATGCCGCCTTGGCCGGCTGCAGGGCGGCGTTCGCGTCGATGATTGACTTGGCCAGTTTCGCCGGGAGGAATTTGCGGTACCGAGGATCGGCGCGCGTGCCGAGACAGTAATTCATCGCGCTGGGTGCGCTGTGCGCGTGCGTGGCCGAGATGAGTATGCGGTCGACCGGAATGCCGGTCTTGTCCGAAGCCAGGCGCTTGGCCTCGTCGCACAAGTCCATCGGCACCATGCAACTGTCCACCACCACGATGGCCAACCGCGTCACGCGATCGTCAAGGACGAGGCACCGCGCATGCAACGGATCGCTTATCTTGTTGTCCGTGGCCTCGAGAAAACCGCCGTTCCGAATCACCGGCAACACCGGCGGCGTGACATCCACCTTGGCCGCCCCCGCACGCAGCTCAGCGCGCGCACTCGGCATGGACACCAGACAAAACAAAACGGCTAGCAGAATGGATTTCATTGCGATTGGTTTCGGCCAAGCCAAGCCTTGGTCTCCGGCTTGAGCCAAAAAATTAGCAGCGGTATGCAAAACGGCAGGCAACACCCGGTCATTCCGATCCCGATCGGAAAAAAACCAAGCACCCAATGCCACCGTCGATGTGTCATGAAACAACAAACCAAGTGAAAAATCGCCAACGGCAATCCGATGACTAAAAACACCCACGCTAAAATCGTCACCTCCATTTCCTCTTCAGGCGACTCGAACTCGACTACTCCTGATTTCGCCCACCATAGGAGTGCCACCAACCCGAGATACATCACCGCGGTCAGCACATTGTAGATGCGATACCACAAAATCACGCCGGGCGCTTCCGTCGGCACAGGTATCGGATTCGGTGTTGGTTTGGAGGAGGGTATTTTAAGTTGCTCGAAAGCCGAGAGGGGGCGCCACTCCGTTTCGCCGACGCGACGCATCTCGGACTGAGCCTCGAGCCGGTGCTCGGCATGCCAACGCCGGATGGTCTCAGCGGTCTCCGGGCCGTAGACGTTGCCATCGTCTCCCCGGACTTCAAACTGGTCTTGGAGGCTGGGTGTTTCCATTGAGTCGCCGAAAAACTATCCACCCACCCACACAGGGGCAAGCCGATGCTATGGCCAAAGCTATTTTTCAGCATGCCGTGCCTTTTGGATTTGACCCTTCCGCCGCACAAGTCTATGCTTTCTCCGCTTTCCACTTGTGGATTTAACCGTAAACAAACCTATACAATGAGTGACAAAATTGTTCCCCTGATTAGTTCGGGCACCAAGGGCCCTCTGGGCGTGTTGCACCTGCCGCGTCTTTGGCAGAAAGTCTCCCTCGAGGCAGCCGGCAAAATTGCCGACGGCTACCCGGGAATCGGTGCCGGCTATGACTCCATGGTCATCGACGGCCTCGGCCTGAACGCCGACGCAGTCCGCGACTACATCGCCGGTCAAAAACCGACCTACCCGCAGTTCGAGGCATGGATCCAAACCCAGGAAGGTGCCAAGC
>CAJXAU010000321.1 GCA_913050205.1 uncultured Verrucomicrobiota bacterium | reverse complement strand
CACATTGCCGGAAATTCTTGGTAAACTGGACAATGCCATCTGGACTGAAATCAAGGTCCCGGCCAAGGGCGAGTACTCAGCGCGCAAGCCGTTAATTTCGAGCCTGCGCCGAAACCTGCAACGCGAGTACCTCGAGCGTCTGGTGAGCCTGAGCATGCCGGGCAACCTGCGTGGTTCCAGCTCACGGCCGTTGGCCAACCTGGCCACGCAGCAGCTTCGCAGCTTGGCCAAGCGCATCGAGAGTGCACAAAAAGTTGAGGGCGTGAAGCTCGATCCGTACACCGCCGCCCATCTCGCCGAGGCCGGCGAGTTGATCAAGAAAACCCTCGACGCCAGCATCGTCTACGGCAGCACGAGGATTTGATCGATTGATATCTCAGAGCGTTTCCAAACCGGTGTCTCTCAAGAGGCACCGGTTTTTTAGCGCTCCAACACGGCGGTGGCGGTGGCGTGTTGGGCGGTGTGGCTCAGGGTAATGTGGAGATGGCTGGTGCCGGTTTTCTCGAGGAGCACCTGCGCTTGGCCGTGAAGCCGGGCGACCGGTTTGCCGGAGTTTTCCCTTGTGATTTCCATGTCGTGCCAGCCAAGCGATTCGCCGATGCCTGTGCCGAATGCCTTGGCGATGGCTTCCTTGGCGGCAAACCGTGCGGCGATGTTTGGGGCGGGGTCGGTATGGCCCAGGCAGTATTCCTTCTCGGCCGGCAGCAGGATGCGGTCGATGAATTTTTCACCAAACTTTTTGTGGGAGTCGCGGATGCGATCGACCTCGACGATGTCTGTGCCGATGCCGACAATCATCCTGCATCATCGTAGCCGGCCATCTGCTCGAGCATCTCGCGTGTCGCCTGGCCAAGGCCGACAGTGATGGCGCGGCTGACGATGCTGTGGCCGATGTTCAACTCATTGAGGTGCGGCACGGCGAAGATGCCGCGGGTGTTCTCGTAGTTGAGGCCGTGCCCGGCGTTGACGCCGATGCCAAGCGCCTTGGCCTGCTCGGCCGCCTTGGCCAAGCGCTGGATTTCCGCCGCCCGCTTGGCTTCGCTGGCATAGGACTCAGCGAACGCTCCGGTGTGCAGCTCGATGAACGGGCTGCCGGTTCGGGCGGTGGCCTCGATCTGCGCCGGTTCGGGGTCGATGAACAGGCTGACCTCGATGCCCGCTTGGCCAAGCGCCTGAGCGGTGGCGGTGATGGCGTCGATTTGCCCGGCCACGTCGAGTCCGCCCTCGGTGGTGACTTCGGCTCGGTTTTCCGGGACGAGACAGACAGCCTCCGGTTTGAGGCGTGTGGCGATGTCGATCATCTCGGCCGTGTTGGCCATCTCAAAATTGAGCCTAGTTGTGACTGCCTCGCGTATGGCCCAAATGTCACGATCCTGAATATGGCGTCGATCCTCCCGCAGGTGGGCGGTGATGCCGTGCGCCCCGGCGGCCTCGGCCATCCGTACGGCCTCAACAGGGCAGGGCTCACCGTGCGACTGGCCGCGGTAACGGGCCTCCCGCACTGTGGCGACATGGTCAATGTTGACGCCGAGCTTGAGCATGGCCGTCGCTACTTTTTGGCCGCCGGTTTTTTCCCGGGCTTAATGCGCTTGGGCTTGGATCGTGGAGTATTATCCGCGGGATTGGGCCACTCGAGAGTGGGCTTGGGGAACTGCGGGTTGTCGAGCCAACGGGTGAGCAGCGCGATCTCCAGCGCGGAGAGGCCAAGGTGCGACTTGCGCGTGATGGTTAGCTCCTTGCCGTCAACAGTGGCATCGGTAATCGTGTTGCCGAGCTTTGAGTAAAGCGAGGTGATGAAGTCGATGCCCTTGGTCTTGTTGACCAATTGCTCGCGCCGGTCGGAGAGAATGGCGGCAAACTGAATTAGCAGGTTCCATTTCTCGAGTCGCTGCCCGGTAATTTCCCAATTGTAGTAAACGAGATTCTTCTTGTTGATGAACTCGTTGAGCAGTTCCTGCGGGATTGGTTTTTTGATGGGATCCGGTGGGAACACACCGCCAACCACGTAGCCCTTGTCGGCCGAGTTGGCCTTGGTGAGGTACGGCGCAAACAGCGGCACATTACCCCAGGTGACACCCGGCTTTTTCGGGTCGTGCACCACCTTGCCAATATAGTTTTCTCCCGCGCCGCCCGGCTTCTTGAACGCGTCGATGCGCTTGGCCAAGCCGGCGATCTCCGCTGCCGGGTCGCCGACTTTCACAGCGAAAAACGACTGGAACTTTGTGCGCGCCTGTGACCATGCGAAGAACTGATCGTTGGCCGGCTTGAGCTGGGTCCGGCCGAGAACACTTCTGGCGGTGGCCAGCCCGACTCCGCGTGCGGCTGTGAAACTGGCCAACGGCTCGGTGATTGTGCGGGTTGGGATTTCCCACTTGGCCGTGCTGACCGGTAGCGCCTCGTCATACGTCACGACTGCCTTGGTGAAAAAGTTATCCTTCCGCAACCGAGACGTGAGCCGGACGGCGTTGGCTTTCCCCGACAGCAGGGTTTGCAGCGCAGGCGACTGGGAGGGGAGGGTCAGTTCGAGCGTCAAGTCCTGCTCCGTATTTGCCGGGGCGGGGCGGCCTGAGTCTGAGATTTGCTGGGCGGCCTGTTTTAAAGTCTCAAAAGTCGACTTGCCGATCCCGAGCAGCAGCCAGCCGTCCGCGTACCCAAAGCCGACACTGCGGCCGTTTTTGTAGTCCACCCGCCAGCCAGTGTAGCCGGCCTGGGTTTTCTCCTCCGGCTCGATCCCGTCACGGGCTGAGAGTTGCTTGAGCCGCTTGACCCACTCTCCGCCGCGCGTCTTGCTCATCGCGGTCATAAACGTGACGTCCGGGTTGCGCTCGCCGGGGGCGATTGTCAGGTACGTCTCGCCGAGACCGATGTCTGGCAGGATCGAGTTGAAGATCGACACGCCCTTGCCGGATTGGGTAGCCAGGTGCTTGGCCAGCTTGCCCAGTGCCTCGGTCCGGAGGGTACGCGTCTCCTTTTGAGCCCAGACTGCCTTGAGCGTTTTGGCGTCCTCACGCTGGATCAGGTTTTCAATTCCAGCAAAATGCAGCTTCAGCGCCGGTTCAGCCGTTGCCTTGGTCAAGCCGGTCGTCAGGAGTGCCGTCGCAAAACAAACCGTCAATGTACACTTCATGGGCGACCCTCCATGCCAGAGAACGACCGAC
>CAJXAU010000320.1 GCA_913050205.1 uncultured Verrucomicrobiota bacterium | reverse complement strand
TCGCTGAAAAACATTCGCACCCGGTCCAGCCCGCGCACCGTGCTTCCCGGGGGCGGAAGGATGGTGGTCAACGCCGGCGGCATATCGTCAACGATGCGATAACGGTGAGTGGCCGCAGCTGCACCGGCATCCATCTTGTTGGGTGGCCGAGCCACGTCAACGATACCGTGATTGGGATTCCACGAAAGCGTGGCCTCATGGAAGTTGCCCGGCGCAAACGTAAACGTCCAAAGGCTGCTGCCGCCACGAAGCTGCACCGCGGGATCGCCGTTGAGCCACAGGTCATCGGCATCCACCCCGGTGACCTCCTCGTCGAATCGAACGGTCACCTCCCGCAGCATGCCCACGTTGCCCGGGGGCGGATCAAACGAGGCCACCTTGGGTGGCGACTTGTCCGGCTGAAACGTCCGCAGCTCGGCGTTCATCATGAAATCGCTGCTGGTCATCCCGACGTTAAAGCCCATGATCGCGATCACGTTTTTGCCCTTGGTCAGGAACGACGCCGGATCCTGAATGGCAAACGTCTCGAAGGTGCCGGACTCATGGCCCACTGTAGCCACCGAGTCGTAGTCCGGATTGGCCGGACCACCCACGTTGAGAACCTCCTCCTCATTGATCCACACCGTGAACCCGTCATCGTAGTCGATGATAAAGTCCATCTCGGAGATGTCGTCCGGGTTGGCCACCGTGAATGTCTTGCGGAAGAACATCGTGGTGTATTTGTTACGCATGTCGTTCAACGGGGTGCCGCCACTGCCATCGCCATAGCGGAACGGCGACGGGCCATTCTCCCAGTCGCTGTCGTCGAACTCGGCCTCCGTCCACTCCAGGTCACCGCCAGAGGGATGGTCGTTGCCCTTGTAGTAATTCCACTTGGCCCCGCGCTTGAAGATGGTTCCCGCGTGAGCCGAATGAACGAACCCTGCACCGACCACACAAGCCAGTGTGGCCAGCACAAACAGTTGTCTTTTCATTTTAAACTGGGGGTTACCCCTTTTTGCGGTTCATCGCCATGACGCTGAGACCGCCAAAAATCGTGCCGGAGCCGCCCGTGATCACCCGTTGCACCGGCAGCCCGGTTTTCGGATCCTTCTTCAGCGGATCGTCGCTCATGCGTTGTTCCACCTCAAACCGGCGAACTTTTTGACCCTTCTTTTGCGGGATCGTTTCGTACGTGTATACAGGCATCGTTGTTAAACTCTTTTCAGCGCCCCGCAATCTAGCCCATTACGAGTGCTGATCAATCACTTTTCCGTCGGCCTCGTAAGCAACATATTCCGGCTTACCATCGCGGATCGTCACGCTGATTAGGTGCCGTTTGCTCTCTGCCTTGGCCAAGTACCACAGCTCGCCCGGCTTCGGCACCGCCCGCGTGTCCACTCCCCAGCAACCATCGCCGAGGTAGACGATCCCGCGCTTGCGGTCGATCTGGTTGTTACGCAGTGGGTGCGTTCGCTTGTAGGTGTGATGGTCATTCTCAAACACAGCCGTCACCTGATATTTGTCAAACAACGGGCACCAGTGCTTGATGATCTTCTGCGCCAACGGATCCTTTGAGGAATCGTTCGAGTCGGCCGGAGGCTTGGCCGTGCCATAGGCCGGTTTGTGGTAGCAAGGGTAGACCAGTGGCACCTTGCCGGCCCGCTCCGAGAGTGCCTTGTCCAGCCAAGCCTCTTGCTCACCCTCCACCCGCTCGGTGTGGTCCGAGTCCAGCACGATGAGGCTCAGGTAGTCGCCAATATCCATCGCGTAAAAGCTGCGCTTGGCCGGCAGCGGGAATAGGCTATAAAAATACTTCGCATCCTTTGGCACCTTGCCAGTACCGCCGGCCACCTCGTGGTTGCCAATGGCCACCACCATCGGGATCAGCCCCCCGTCCCCCCTGCGGATGCAATTCAACATCCACGACTCCAGCCAGTCATCCCACTTGCCCACCTCGTTGGAGTTACCGTTTGCGTAGGCAAGGTCGCCGCCGAGCAACGCGAACCACGGGTTCAACTCCGCTGCGCGTTTGTTCATCGCGTCAACCCTCTTCCGGTCATGCATCATGTCGCCGCCAGTGACGAACCGCAGGTGCTTGGGCAGCGTCTTTGGCATCGTCCGGAACCGGAAGTACTGCCCACCGCGGGTCGGCCCCTGCGAGCGGATGGTGAAGACATATTCCGTGTTCGGCTGCAGGCCCTGCAGTTCCACATGGTGTACGAACCGCTTTTTCTGGTCGGCAAACGTGTGGCGACTGCCCCGTGCCAGCGTCCAACGACTGCCCCGGGGAGCGGCCAAGCGGCGGTACAACACGTAGTCCGGACTGTGCGAATCGGCATCCAGCCAGTTCACCATCATCGTTGTGGTTGGATCCCGCATCCAGGTCAGGTACACCAGCGGCCGCTTGGCCAAGCGCTTGGCCAAGGCCTTAAACGGCGCCAAGACCAGTACAGATAGCATCAGAAAGAACAGCCGACGCCCGAATTTTAACGGTTCAAGACTCACAACAGCAAAAAAATCAGGGCCAAAAAATAAGACCGAGCGGCCGCGAGTCAATGCGAAGATTTCCTCAGGTGGCCTAAAACCCAATAATTAGGCCGGATTTTTTCTTCAAACAACATGTTGACTCACTTTCGATTTTTGGTAGTTTTCCCGGCCCCTTTGCTTCTGGGGGTTCTGGATGAAGACCTATCTGCCAAAGATCGATAAGTTGAATCGTTCCGTGGATGAGCAGCCGCGCAAGTGGCATGTCATCGACGCGAACGGCGCCGTGCTCGGCAAGGTGGCCACCGCGGCGGCCAACATTTTGCGCGGCAAAAACAAGCCGACATTTACGCCTCACCTCGACACCGGTGACTTCGTCGTCGTGATCAACGCCGACAAAGTCGTGCTCACCGGCAACAAGGAAACCGACAAGGTGATGTCCACCTTCTCCGGTTGGCGCGGTGGCCAAAAACGCTTCTCTCCTGCGGACGTCCGGGCCAAGAACCCCGAGCGACTCGTGGAGCGTGCCGTCAAGGGCATGATTCCCCACAACCGGCTCGGTCGCCAGATTTTCAAGAAACTCAAGGTCTACGCCGGCGCGGATCACCCGCACGGTGCGCAGGCACCCGTCGCCTGCGAAGTCGCATAACCCAATTTTCATTTAATGGCTCAAACCGAGGAATTTTTAGGAACAG
>CAJXAU010000319.1 GCA_913050205.1 uncultured Verrucomicrobiota bacterium | reverse complement strand
CGGTTGCCGGTGTTCATGTGATAATTGGCGGTGGGATGATTGATCGACTCCGCCTGACACCCGCGGTACACGCACAACTCATCGGCCACACCCGCGAGATGCTCCCAGTGCTCACAGAGATCGATGCCGCTTTGTCCGGCTTGGCGAAACTTGAACGGGCTTTGAACGTAATAGCGTTCGCCCGAGCCCATCGCAGAGAGAAATTTGCTCTGTCGCTTAAACTTCTGCAGATGCAACTCTCGCAGCTTCGGCTTGGGATCGAAGGTATCGATATGGCTCGGCCCGCCAGCCATGTAGAGAAAAATGCACCGCTTCGCCTTGGCCGCCGGAAAATGCGCCACCTTCGGCGTCAACGGCCCCCTGGTCTCTTCCGCACGCAACATCGAGTGAAATGCCAAGGCCCCGAGGCCGCCGTTGATGCCGTAGATAAATTCGCGCCGTTTCACTGCTTAGCCCCTTAAAACTTCGTAACAGAAGTACTTTTGAATGGACAAAGAAGGTGAGCCAGAATCTTGAATTCTCCAGAGGTCACCTTGTGCGGATCAGCGTAATTTCACAATCCATGGGTTGCAAATAGAAAGCCGCTCCTCCCAAAAAACACACGCGACCGCACGTCGGGCGGGCATCACCCATCGATGAATATTGGCACAATGTTCGTTATTCCCCCAACCGTACCCGGAAGTATCGTCGCACGATCTCCGTTGATGCGTCGGTACAATACGTTGACGGATGCGTACGAGCGATTGACAGCTGAGTCGGCACTTATGCCCGGACAGCAAATGGCCCTCTTCTTTCGAGCAGAATGAAAATCATCCTACTCGATGAGTTGTCAATAATAAGAACTGACCCCTTTTGTGACCCCTTTTGGACTATTCGAGGCCGAGGACGTTTTCCATGTTGTAGAGGCCCGGGGATTGGTTGCAGGCCCAGATGGCGGCGCGGAGTGCGCCGTTGGCGAAGGTGTTTCGGCTGGCGGCTTTATGTGTCAGTTCCAACCGCTCGCCGTTTCCGGCGTAGACGACGGTGTGGTCGCCCACCACGTCGCCGCCGCGGAGAGAGTGCATGCCGATCTCGGTGTCGGTGCGCTCGCCAACGATGCCTTCCCTCCCGTGGCGTAGTTCCTTCTCCAGCGACACTTGTCGCACCTCGGCAAGGATTTCAGAAAGCGTCGCAGCCGTGCCACTGGGGGCATCCTTTTTCAGGCGATGATGCATTTCGACGACCTCGAGATCGAAGTCGGTGCCCAGCACCTCAGTTGCCTTGCGGGTCAGCCAAAAGAGCGTGTTGACGCCGGTGGAAAAGTTGGATGCCCAGACGATCGGAATCTCCGTCTGCAGTTTTAGGATCGCTTCCTTGTCTTCGGCTGCGTGACCGGTGGTGCCGATGACGAGTGCCTTTTTGTGTTCGGCACACAGTTCCGCCACCGATCGGGTGATTTCGTGAAAGCTGAATTCGATGACGGCGTCGCTCCCGGCGATCACGTCGGCGAGGCTGTCGCCAATGTCGATGCCGGCCGCAATCTCAATGTCGGGATTGGCTTCACCGCAACTCAGCAGCGCCTGCCCCATTCGCCCTTTCGATCCGTTAACGATTACTCTGGTCATGTTCGTGTTTCAGATGACACCGCAGGATTTCAACGTCCCGGCCAGGCGCTTTCGATTCTCCGCTGACATTTTGCAGAGTGGCAACCGGTATTCTTCCGCGCACTTGCCCTGCATCGCGAGGGCCGCCTTGGCCGGCACCGGGTTGGTCTCGATGAACAGGTCCTTGAACATCGGGTAATATTGTTGATGCAGCCTGAGCGCGGCCGCCGATTTGCCGGCGGAATATGCATTCACCATTCGCGCGATCTGCCGGGGGATGATGTTGGAGGCCACGCTGATCACGCCCTCGGCACCGACCGCCATGAACGGCAGTGTCAACGCATCGTCACCACTCAAAATGTTGAACGCTTGGCCAAGCGCCTGGCGCAATTGGCTGACGCGATCCGCATCCCCTCCGGCTTCCTTGATCCCGACGATGTTTTTGCAGGCCTTGGCCAAGCGCTTAACGGTCGCGACCTCGATCGCGATGTTGCAGCGGCCGGGGATGCTGTACAGCACGATCGGCAGTTTGGTGGCCTTGGCTATTTTTTTGAAATGTTGAAACAACCCCTCCTGCGACGGCTTGTTGTAATAGGGAGCGACCAGCAGCGATCCGTCTGCACCGACCGCCTCGGCGGCCTTGGTTAACTCGATCGCCTCCGCGGTGGAGTTGGCGCCGGTACCGGCGAGCACCTTGATTTTGCCCTTGGCCGCCTGCACAGCCAGTTCGATCACGCGGATGTGCTCGCTGAACTCAAGAGTAGGAGACTCGCCGGTGGTGCCGGTGGGGACGATGCCGTCCACGCCACCCCGGACTTGTTCCCTGACGAGTTGTTGAAACGCCGCCTCGTCGACGCGTCCGCGCCGAAAGGGGGTGATTAGTGCGGTGTAAGTGCCGGTGAACTTCATCAAAAAGCGCGGCGAGAATCGTTGAAACCGCGCTGTTTTTCCAGCAAACTTTTTATGGGGTTCCGGGGTTGAGTAACTTGGGCATCAGGTCAACCCCCTTGGAGGCGGCCAGCTTCCCATAAGCGGCATCACACTTCGGGCAGACATGGTTGCCGTCATTATCGTATTTGGGAAGGTAATCGACCAAAAACACAACCTGACAGGTTTCACAATCAGCGGTTAGAAATGCCACACCTTTATTACAAGAAGCACAAACCAGTCCGGTATCTCCTCCCTGCGGATGGCGTCTCCAGTTTTTTGGGTAATCCTTTAAATAATCATCAGTTGAGGTGGCCTGCTTGCAGGCTATGCAATAGCGGCCGCGCTCGATTAATGGCTCACTTACGTTCGCCGCCCAGGACCAGTAAAACAAGGCAAGCGCCCCGACGAATAACGCCCCCACCCCAACCTTTTTCAGAGGGGGTTTCGATTCACCCTCGCTCATAGTTTTGCCGGGACAACTTTACCCTGACGAGCCTGTTCCCCAAGGTTGTCTTGATAAATGAAATACTGGCGTCCCCCGGGACTCCAACTGTGGACAAAAGACATCTTCTTGAACGGAGCCCAATTGACGGACCCGTCCGTGTTTCCCTGATTACCACCTGTCGGCAGCGTTACCGCTCTGCCTCTGTCATTCG
>CAJXAU010000318.1 GCA_913050205.1 uncultured Verrucomicrobiota bacterium | reverse complement strand
GGGGAAAAATTGCCTCCCTCCTCCGGTTGACGCAACTCTAAAATACGTGATTTGGCCTGGTGTTCTCCTTTTTGGAGGCGCAGACTAGGGTCGTTCAGCAACCGTTACCAGCACCATGGCAGACCTAAACTTCGACTGTCCAAACTGTGGCCAAAACCTAACCACAGATGAATCCCAAACCGGCGTGCAGATTGACTGCCCCTCCTGCTCCAAACCGTTCGAGATTCCCAAACCGGGCGAGCAGGGAGTCACCACAGTGGAGGCCCCGCCCCCTGTGGAGACGCCCAAGGAGGAAACCAAAAAATACTCCGTGCCGGTGCGCGAGGGAAAACCGGAGGTGCTCGTCAAGACCAAGGCCACCGAGGAAGAGGAAGCCAAGGGCGACGGAACGATTCGCGTCAAGACCATCAAGCGCGGTGAGTGCATCGAGCTCGGGCACGACAAGTTTGACGAGGTGCTCAACGAATTTCTGGCCAAGCTGAAACGCGAACAGATCATCAGCATCCAGTCGGTCAACTACGCGCACTACGACCCCAGCACACAAAAGTACCTCGACGACTACGGTGCAATGGTCATCTACCAGCGGTAGCGCGGCCTAGAATACGAACGGCGAATTGAAGCGACCGCACTTCGGGCATCGGGACTGATCCACGTCCGGGTCGTCGGTGTAGACGTAGCTGCAGTCGCCACACCGGAACACGCGATCCTCCGTCGGTTCCGGCTCGAAGCGTTTGCGCCGAAACTCGTACACCGTCACCAGCACCGCCAACACTCCCGCCACGAGGACGAAGCAAAGAAAGATGATCGGGCCGGGCTGCATCACGAAGAGGGGGGCACCGGAACGGGGGGCACCGGCGGTTTTACCGTCTGCCAATGGAACACTGCCTCGCCCCACTCCAACTGGTTGACATCCACCGGCAACTGCAATGTCCCACCGGAGCGAGGCTCAAATCGTATACCTCGGAGCAGCCCCAGCGCACGCTGGTCGGCCTCCGCCTGTTGCGAACCCGGCTTGGCCAAGCGCCCCGGCAACGTGGCTGACACGACGTACCCGTCCGGATTGACACCGATGCGAACACGGGTTCGGCGCAGCGCCTCCCCGTGCGGCAGCCCCGGCACGGTGATCGAGCGAACGAGCGGCCGCTTGGCCAAGTCGCCGCGAATCTCCATCTCCGAACTCTTCCGCATCGCCAGGGGTGGCAGCGCCACCTCCATCGGCTTGGCCAAGCGCTTGGCCGGGATGTCCGACACGAACGCAAGGTGATCCGGCAACGCCGAGCGGAATTGGTTGCCGAGGGTTTCCGGCTCGTTGGGCAGTGGCCTCCCCGGTTCGTCCCAGTCGATCAACTGATGATCCACCGCCTCAAACCCCCGCCATGCTGTCCCCGAAAAACCACGTCGGTTTGGCCGTGCAAACAACATCGGATCGCTGTACGACGCGCCCGCACCGTGGTCCGGCACAAGGAGAATCTCCGGCAACATGCTCAAGCCGGGCGAGGTCTCGACCCGTTTTTCAGGTAGCTCGCCACTGCCCAGCCATGCCAGCACCCCGATCTGCCCGATGAAAATTATCACCGCAATCAGGATAACCACGCGCCCCGAAAGGCCATTCGCGGACTGGGAAGCTGTCGCTGTCTTATCCATTGCGCGATCAATTTTCCGGCTCGGGCGGTCGGGAGAAATCCGTGGGGCGTGTTGCCAGCAGCACGCGGCCCACTCCCACCTCACCGGCCATGGCGCATAAATCAACGATCGTCTCATGACGCACCGCCTTGTCTGCCTGAACCAACAGCGAGATTTTCTCCGACTCCAAGGCTCCCCGTTCAATTTCCTGTTCCACCCGGCGGCGTAACAGCTCCGTTGCCGGCACATCCAACTCGATTTGATGCCCCGCCTTCAATTGGGTTTCCGCCTCGGCAGGTTCACCGTTCAGCAACACACGCCCCTGAACCACCAGACGGATCAGCAAATTACTGTCGAGTTCCTCAACGCGATTGATCACCAGATCAACCAGAGGTGTGCCTTCGTCCTCTTCTTTAACCTTCTCAGAGAACACCTGTGGCATCACCTGTTTACCCTGAAAATACAACACCCCACTGGCATCGACTGCGATGGAAAGCGACGGATCAGTGACGCCTGTTTTTTGTGCGGATACCGGGAGTGACAAATCCACCTCAACACCCGGCTTGAAAACGAGTGACGTGTGGAACATAAGCATCGGCACCATCAGGAACAGCACGCCGATAAACGGCGCAGCGTTGATCCCGCCGTGCAGCGGCTTGATGTTCCCGGGGTACTTCACTTCTCCTTGGGCTTGGCTGTCTTGGCCGTCTTTCGCGCTGCGGTGCCCCGTGACGAACCACCCTTCGCCGGCGCCAGTTCAACCGTCAAAAAGGCGAGTAAGTCGGAGGTTGATTTCTCTATGTCCAACGCAATGTCATCCTTGCGTGCCACGAGGTAATTAAACGCGATGGTACACGGGATCGCGATGGCCAAGCCCAGTGCCATACAGATCAGCCCCTCATAGATTCCACCGGCAAGCTCATTCGCGAGCACCCAGTTCCCCTCCCGCCACACGCCTCGAAAAATCCGGATGAACCCCAGCACCGTACCGAGCAGGCCAAGCAACGGCGCGATCTGTGCGATGGTGCCAAGCATGTTGAGGCGTTTCTCCAACCGAGGCACCTCGGCTCGGCTGTGGTCGTCCAGCATCTCGCGCAACCGCCCGTGCGACTGTTCACGGTTCAGAATACCCAGCTTGGCCAATCGGGCGACCGGCCCGGGGGTGGCATCGCAGATGGCCACCGCCTCCACCACGTTGTCATTCTTCAGCACGGTTCGCACACCGGCCATAAACTCGGAGGCGTTAATCTGCGCGCGATGGTAGTAGAGCAATCGCTCCAGGAATGCGGTGACGGCAAACGCCGAGACGAGCAACAACACCCAGACCATCGGCCCACCCTGTTGCAACAATTGCCAGGCGGTCTGCGCCTCGGTCGCGGGCACCGCTGCCAGAACAAAAAAGTCCATGCCCCGTTATAGTCGCCGTAGCGCCTTGGTTTCAAGGCTGCGGCTCAAGTCCCGCTTGGCCAAGCGCCTGGCCAAGCGCTGGGCTATTCGGCGATGCACCAAAGGCTCTCGTGTGTTCGCAGGTAGATCGCCCCATCCGAGGC
>CAJXAU010000317.1 GCA_913050205.1 uncultured Verrucomicrobiota bacterium | reverse complement strand
AGGTCCAAAAAATTCTGCATCATCGTGTGGCCGTGCTCGGTGAGGATGCTCTCGGGATGAAACTGCACGCCCCAAATGGGCAGCTCCCTGTGGCGCAGACCCATGATTTCCCCTTCTTCCGTTTCCGCAGTGACTTCAAGGCAATCCGGAAGCGATTCACGCTTTACGACGAGCGAGTGATAGCGCGTGGTGATGTAGGGGGAGGGGATGTCCTTGAACAAATCTTTTCCGTCGTGAGTGATGGGTGAGGTTTTGCCGTGCATCATCCGGTAATTCACCACGACCTCGCCGCCGTAGGCCTGCCCGATGCATTGGTGCCCGAGGCAGACGCCCATGATCGGCAGCTTGCCGGCGAAGTGCTTGATGACATCGATCGACAAGCCGGCCTCGCGAGGGGTGCAGGGACCGGGGGAGACGAGGATGCGCTCCGGTTTGTCGGCTTCGATCTGTTCGAGGGTGACCTCGTCGTTTCGATGCACCAACACGTCCGCCTTCAACTCGCCCAAGTACTGGACGAGGTTGAATGTGAACGAATCGTAGTTGTCGAGGACGAGAACCATCGGCAGGCAAAGTACAATTCAGCGAGCGCTTGGCCAAGCGGTTTACAAAAGGGTCGGTGGTATTCTTTTTCCCGCTGGCTCGCTTTGGCTTAATCGGAGACTGTGAATCTCTTCGTTCCTTTTTTCGGACTCGCAGGCTCGCCCCTCCAACTCGGTGGCCAAGCGCAAAAATGGAGGGACGAGCCTGCGAGTCCGCTTGGCCAAGCCAGTCGTCTCCTCATCCGGCCTCCGGCTACCTCCTCCCCGAAGCAGAGAAGGAAAATCTTTCCGCGTATTCTGTGTTTTCCGTGGGCCAATCCCGCTTGGCCAAGCGGAGGCTGATCAGAACTCGAACTTCACATCGCCTAAGCGGGAGGCGATTTCGTTGATCACGCGATCCTCGTCGGCCTCGTCGCTGGCGGCGAAGGTGACGCTGAAACGAATCGCCGGCTCGGCATCGTCCCATGGCACGGTGGAGATGAGTTTCTCGCGGATCAGCCACTGCGAGAGGGCCTCGCCGTTTTCGAATTCCACCCGTTCACCATCCGATTTCACGGCTGCCTTGGCCGCGCTCATGTAGAGGAAAAACGAGCCGCCGGACTTGTTGACCTGAAAGCCGGCTCCCTGCAACACGCCCACCAGTTTGTCCATGCGGCGGGAGTACTTGGTTGCGATCGCCTCGGTGATTTCTGGATGATCGTAGCAGTAGGCTGAGGCGTTTTGGATGGCGAGAAACTGGCCGGAGTCGGTGTTGTCTTTCACGTCGCCGTACGCCTTGACGAGCAGCGAGTTGCCGACGACGAACCCGCAACGCCAACCGGTCATGTTGAAATTTTTGCTGGTGGAATGAAGTTCAATGCCGACGTCTTTCGCGCCCGGGGTGGCAAGAAAACTGAGCGGCTGGTTGCCGTCATAAACCAGCCCGATGTAGGCGGCATCGTGAATGACGATGAGATTGTTGGCCTTGGCGAACTCGACCACCTTGGCGAAAAACTCCGGCGTGGCACTGGCGCCGGTCGGGTTGTTTGGGTAATTGAGCACGAGCACCTTGGCTTTCTCGAGCACGTCGGCCGGGATGCTGTCGAGGTCCGGCAGATAATTGTTCTCCGCCGTCAGCGAAAGGTTGTGCACCTGCCCGCCGAAGTATTTGGCGTGTGTGCCAAAAACCGGATAGCCCGGGATGGTCATGATCACATAGTCGCCCGGGTTGATGAATGCTGCCGGCAAAATGGAAAGCGCGGCCTTGCTGCCGATCGAGTGCAGCACCTCGGAGTCGGGGTCGATTCCGTTGACGCCGCACACCTTGTCGAGGAAGTTCGCGGCGGCGACCTTCAGGGCTTGGCCGCCGTTGTCGGAGTAGCCGCGGTTTTCCGGTTTCTGAGCCTCCTCGTGGAGCTTGGCTACCACCTCGGGGAAGGCCATCTCGTCCGGTTCGCCCACGCCCATGTCGATGATCTCCGCGCCGGGATTGGCATCGAGAGCCGCCTTTTTGGCGCGCTTGATCTTCTCAAACTTATAAATGGCCGTGTCTTTACCGTAGTTAACACCACCAATGCGTTCCGCGAACAGATTCTGAATATAGCTGTCTGACATGTTTTTGGGGTAGGGCGCTTGGCCAAGCTGGCCCAAGCCGCGCACAGCTTATTCACGAAACCAAATAGTGCAAGCCAGCTTGGCCAAGCGGGTTACATGGTAAGCTTTGCGTGGCTTTAAATCCGTTGAATTTACACGGTGACGACCTCACTTGGCAAAGTGAGGAGGAGGAATTGGCGCTTTTGGCCAAGCGCATATTTAACATCGCGATAATCGATAACTTAACCATCGACAAAACTGGATGTGTGACATTTTGTCCTGCCTTAAGCGATTTTGAGGTTGCGTTGTGAATAACCTGAGTTAAGGTTGCGCCAGTTTGTCCCTATTGGTGGGACGCTTGGCTTTGAACGCAGATTTTCAACAGGCTTATGGTACGGTCATTCGCATTTACGACCAAGGGCAGGTTGCACAGCAAGGACATCGAGTTGTTCCTGATGCCGACGCTGTTGGCGGACACCAAGCTGTTCTTGTGGGTTGACCTCGAAAATCCCACCCCGCAGGAGACGGAGTTCCTGCTGAAAAACGTATTCCACTTTCACCCGCTCTCGATCGAGGACAGTGTCGCGGAGAGTCCTTCCCCAAAGGTCGAGGAGTATTTGCCAAAAGAAAACGACGCATTCTCGCCGTACCTGTTCATGGTGATCCACGCGGTGGACTACAGCCGCAAGGACGGGGTGTTTGCGACGTCGGAGTTGAGTTTTTATCTCGGCAAAAATTTTCTGGTAACGTTTCACAGCAAGCCGCTGCGGCCGGTGGAGATGGTGGCGGAGATGTGTCTGCGCAATACGGCGGACATCGCGCGGGAACCGGATCGGGTTGCGCATGCGCTGCTGGATTCGATTGTGGAAAACTACAAGCCGGCGTTGGACGAGCTGGCGATGGAGGTGGCGGAGGTGGAACAGCGCGCGTTGGCGGATCCGGGCAAGGAGACGCTAAACACAATTTTGCAGATCAAAAAAGAGGTGCTGCACCTGCGCCAGATCATCGGCCCACAAAAAGAGGTGCTCAGTCGGTTCACGCGCGGGGAGTTCAAGCTGATTCACG
>CAJXAU010000316.1 GCA_913050205.1 uncultured Verrucomicrobiota bacterium | reverse complement strand
GAAGAAGGCCCACGAACCAACAAGACTGATCCCGAGGACAGTCTTCTGCTTCTTAAGCCGACCATGCAGGAAAAACATCGAGGCAAACTCCGTTTCAAAAAGGGGGGCTGGGAATACAATCTGATTTTGAATTGGGTCAAAAACGGAGCAATAAACGACTCCAAGACAACTCCTGATTTTGATCGCCTTGAGGTCAAGCCGGCATCACTTCATTTTTCCGCGCCCGGCCAATCTGAAAAAATACAGGTAATCGTACACTGGAAGGATGGCTCCTCCGAAGACATTACCGAGCTGACCCGTTTTCGCTCCAACGACGAATCCATCGCCACGGTCAGCGAAGACGGCACCGTGACCATAACCGGAAAAGGAGACACGCACGTGATCGCGTTTTACGATAACGGTGTCCAACCGATCCCGGTAACCCTTCCTGTTTCCAAGTTAGTCGGCAACGCCTTTCCTGACATCGCAACGCCTACAAAAGTTGACGAGTTGATTGTTGCCAAACTGCGAACTCTCGGCGTCGTGCCATCTGATAAATGTTCCGACGAGGAGTTTCTACGCCGAGTATCACTGGATCTAACGGGATCCCTTCCGTTGCCAAGCGAGATAAGGGCATTCATTGATGATAAATCAAAAAACAAACGCAGCAACAAGGTGGAGGAATTGCTTGGCCGTAATGGTTATGCAGCGTGGTGGACAACCAAGCTCTGTGACTTCACTGGCAATAACCCACAAAATCAATCCGATCCAGTTTTCCGAGACGAGATGGCTCGCCACTGGTACGAGTGGATTTACCACCGGGTAAAAACCAATGCCCCTTACGATAAAATTGCCGAGGGCTTGATCATGGCAACAAGTCGCCAAAAAGGGGAAAACTTCCTGCAATTCGCAAAGGGCATGAGCCAGCATTTCAAAAAGGAAAATCCTGTTCCGTTCCACACCCGCGAATCGATGCCCTTCTACTGGGCGAGGCGAAATGTTCGCCAAGCTGAAGAGAAAGCGCTGAGTTTCGCCCATTCGTTCTTGGGGGTGCGCATTCAGTGCGCACAGTGCCATAAACACCCGTTCGATCAGTGGACTCAGCAGGATTTCAAAAAATTTCAGCAATTTTTTGAACCGATCCAGTTCCGTGCCAATACGACGAAGGCTGATAAATCGAACGGTCAAATGAATTATCAAAACCTGATGAAGGAAATCGAGACCGCCGTCGGGTATGACAAGGTAAAGAAAAACAACCGACGTGAATTGCGTGATGAAATTCGACGCCGGGCAGAGGTCGGCAAACCAGTCCCGTGGCAGGAACTTTACGTCGCCTCCCCGAAGACCAAGGTGCGCAAGGCAAAGGGTAAGGCGAAAAAAAGACCGGTCTCACGTGTAATCACCCCCAGCGTGCTGGGTGGCGATGATGTCCACCTGACTCAATACAACGACCCCCGCCAACCACTCATGGACTGGTTGCGATCCAGTGAAAACCCCTACTTCGCCCAAGCGTTCGTGAACCGCGTTTGGTTCAATTACTTCGGCCGCGGCATCGTACACCCCGTGGACGATATGAATCTGGCAAATCCGCCGTCAAACGAACCACTGATGAATTACCTGACCAAGGGCTTTGTGGAATCCGGTTACGACATGAAGTGGCTCCATCGAACGATCCTCAACAGCGACGCATACCAGCGTTCATGGCGACCAAACGAAACCAACAAGCATGACGATCGAAACTTTGCCCGCATGATTGTCAGGAGACTCCCAGCCGAGGTGGTGGCCGATGCCATCAATCAGGCCACGGCTTCAGATTCACGATTGGTTGACCTAACCACGACCCCGGCAAACCGCACAATCGGCCCCGATGCGATGACGCGTAAGAATCGCAATGTCACTTCCATGGCGTATGCTTTAAATGTGTTCGGCAAACCGGAGCGGGCAGAAAACTGCGATTGCGAACGGTCCAACGATCCGACCTTGCTGCAGGCGATTTTCACCCGAAATGATCCTGCACTGAACTCGATGATAGAAGGACGGGACCGGAAAAACCCGGGCTGGATTGCTGAACTGGACAAAATGTACAACGGAAAGAGTGTCGGCAAATCAAATTCAAAAAACAGCCGTCGGTTAAAACAGCTTTATCAACAACGAAGGAAGCTTGTTGAAAACACCCCAAACAAACCAAAGAGCGATAAGCAGAAAGCATTGGATCGCTATGCAGCAGCCAGCAAAGATCACCATAAGCAGTTGCAAAAGCTAAATTCATCCATCCGTAAACTAAACGACTCCCATCGCTCCCAATCGGCGAAAACAGAATCGCTGACTCCTGAAGCGATTGACCAACTGATTAACGAAACGTTTCTACGGACACTCAGCCGTTACCCCTCCCCGCTTGAGCGGGCCAACGCGCAAGCGGACGTCAATAACGCAAAAAACAAGGTAAACGGCATCAAGGATTTGCTTTGGGCCCTGTTAAACACCAAGGAATTCCTGGTGAACCACTAACTTTAAAATGAAAAACCAACTCTGTTGTGATGGCGTGATGCGCCGCGATTTCCTAAAGGCAGGAGCACTGGCCGGGGTCGGCCTTGGTTTGTCGGATTATCTCAGTCTGGCCAACGCAGGCGTCAAGCCAGGCAAAGCCAAGGCGGCGATTTACATTCGTCTTGCCGGCGGGCCAAGCCACATGGACTCCTTCGACATGAAACCGGATGCGCCTGACACGCACCGCGGCGAATTCAAGGAAATCAAAACCAACGTTCCGGGGATAAGAATATCAGAACATCTCCCCAAATTGGCCAAGTGCGCAGACAAGTACACGATCCTTCGTGGTGTCAGCCACAGTTTGGCGGCTCACCGCCTTGGCTCCGAGTACCTCATGACTGGTAACCGCCCACTGCCGGCGTTGAAATACCCAACATATGGGGCGGTCATCAGCAAGGAATTATCCTCCTCCAATGACATCCCCCAATCAGTCGCCATCCCCAAGGGCCCAACCGCCCCTACCGGTTTTCTCGGACTGGAATACGGCCCTCTCGAAACCGGGGCCACCCCCAAGGCGGGCATCCCGATGAACATTCGGGGCTTGTCCCTCAGCAATGGACTGACATTGGTGGATATCGACCGGCGCAACGATCTCGTTAAACGATACGATACAGCCTTCGGTTCATTCGCCAAGGAGGACAAGATTCTCAGCGGCATGGATAAGTTCAGCC
>CAJXAU010000315.1 GCA_913050205.1 uncultured Verrucomicrobiota bacterium | reverse complement strand
TTTGAGCTTATTTTTGGGTCTAAACAGCAAAAAACATACATTTTGGAAACCTCAGTGGACTTGATTCAGTGGGAGAAGGTTCAAGTAATTGAAGCTGAAGGAGATAATGTATCTGTTAAGCCTGATTTTAACTTTCGCGAAGGAGCCCGTTTTTTTCGGGTTAAAGAGCAGCCGTAACGCGTCGCTTGGCCAAGAGCAATGAGCGAATAATCCGCTTGGCCAAGCGACTTTGTGAATTTTTTCACAAAATCGCTTGGACACCATCTGCTGGGTCTGTACTTTTCCCGCGAGGGGTTGATTAAAGCGATGAAAGCCACCGAGGTAGGTTACAATTCGAAAGTCGAGGGGGACGTGGTTCACACGCGCCTGGACGCGGCGGTCAGTTGGTTTCGCAAAAACTCACTTTGGCCGATGCCGATGGGCTTGGCCTGCTGCGCGATCGAGTTGATGGCGGCCGGGGCGAGCCGGTTTGATATTTCGCGGTTCGGTGCGGAGGTAATGCGTTTTTCCCCGCGGCAATCCGACCTGATGATCGTAGCCGGCACGGTGACTTACAAGATGGCCCTCGCGGTGCGGCGAATTTATGAACAGATGCCGGAGCCGAAGTGGGTGATCGCGATGGGGGCGTGTGCGTCGAGCGGCGGAATGTATCGCAGCTACGCAACGCTGCAGGGAGTGGATCGGATCCTGCCGGTGGACGTTTACATCAGCGGTTGCCCCCCAAGACCGGAGGCGCTCCTTGAGGCGTTGATGAAGCTACAAAACAAGATTTCGAACGAGCCTCACATTACCGACAAAAAACCGGCCCGGGATCGTGGTTTGGTTTTATCCTGAGACTCAGATGACCGCCAAGCAACTCGCCAAAAAACTTCAGCGCCAATTCAAGGAGATCGTCTCCGACGCAATGGAATTTCGTGGTGAGTTGACTGTGGAGATTTCGGATGCTTCACAGATCGCTGAAGTGTGTCGCTACGCCAAGGAGGAACTGGGTTTCGATTACCTTGTCGACCTGTGCACGATCGATAACGACGACGAGACGCCTCGCTGGACGGCGGTATATCACCTGTACGGCTACGGGCATCTTCGACACCTCCGATTGAAGACGAGCGTGAGTGAGGAGGAGTCGGAGTTTCCTACTGTGACAACCGTCTGGCGGACGGCCGATTGGCATGAACGCGAGGCGTTCGACATGATGGGCATCCGGTTCGCCGGTCACCCGGATCTGCGCCGCATTCTCATGTGGGAGGGATACCCGTATTATCCGTTGAGAAAAGATTTTCCGCTGGCCGGCAAGCCAAGCGAGATGCCGGACGTGGCGTTTTCGGATCCGATCCCGCTTGAGGGCGGGCCGTTCGTGACGCTCGCTGGAGGAGAGGACGCCGCTGCCCGCGAACCGCGGGTGCGTACACCGGAATAGGGCAAATGGGAGCAACCAAGGACATCGAGGTCAATGATTCGGCTGCACGGTCTGCGCAGGCTCTGGATGAGTTGCAGGATGTGCAGGGCGAAAAGATGACCCTGAACATGGGGCCGTCGCATCCGGCGACCCATGGAGTGCTTCGATTGTCGCTCGAGATGGACGGCGAAATCATCACGAAGGCTGATCCGGACATAGGTTACCTGCATCGCGGCGATGAAAAGATCGCGGAGAACATGACCTATACCCAGTTCATTCCGTACACGGACCGACTGGATTACCTTGCCCCGCTTGCGAACAACGTCGCCTATGCGCTGGCGGTTGAAAAGCTTCTGGGCATCGACAAAAAACTCCCCGAGCGTTGCCAGTACATTCGCGTGATGTGCTGTGAGTTGGCTCGCATCTCGGCGCACCTTCTCGGGTTGGGTGCGTTCGCGATGGACGTTGGGGCGTTGACGGTGTTTCTGCACACTTTCACCGAGCGCGAAAAAATTTATAACCTGATCGAGGCGCTGACCGGGGCGCGGTTTACGACAACCTATACCCGCATCGGGGGACTTTCGCGTGACCTGCCGGAGGGGTGGACGGATGAGGTGGCCAAGTTTACCCGGGAGGTGAGTACGGCCATCGCTGAGGCGGACAAACTGCTGACACGAAACAAGATATTCATCGACCGTACCAAGGATGTGGGCGTGATCTCCCGCGAGGAGGCAATCGATTTTGGCCTGACTGGTCCGAACCTGCGCGGGAGCAACGTCGAATACGACCTGCGCAAGGCGCACCCGTATTTGGTCTACGATCAACTGGACTTTGATGTGCCATACGGCGAGGTGGGGGACTGCTACGACCGTTACCTGGTCCGGATGGAGGAGATGCGCCAAAGCGTGCGTATCCTCGACCAGTGTCTGGCCAAGCTGCCGGGCGGCCCGGTAAACGTGGACGATGGAAAGATTGTCCTGCCGGACAAGCAAAAGGTTCTTTCCAGCATGGAGGAATTGATCCACCAGTTTATGCTGGTGACACAGGGGCAGGACGCGCCGGTCGGTGAGGTTTATTTTGGTGCCGAAAATCCAAAAGGGGAACTCGGCTTTTACATCTTCAGCAAAGGCGGTGGTGTACCGTACCGGATGAAGATCCGCGCCCCCTCGTTCGTGAACCTGAGTATCCTTGCCCACTCGCTGCCGGGGCACATGATGAGTGATGTGGTGGCGATCCTCGGTTCGCTGGATTTTGTAATGGGGGAATGTGATCGATGAGTTTTAAGGCGACCAAGACGATCGAGCGCGAGGTGAATCGGTTGGTGAAAAACTACCCGGAAAAACGCAGCGCGTCATTGATGGTGCTTCACGCGATCCAGGAGGAATTTGGTTACATCTCCAAGGAGGCCGAGGTGTGGGCGGCGGAGAAACTGGACCTGAAGCCGATCAACATCCACGAGTTGGTAACTTTTTACCCGATGTTGCGCGAGCACGACCCGGGCAAGACGGTAGTGCGGGTGTGCCGGACGTTGAGTTGCGCCCTTGCCGGGAGCCATAAGTTGCACGGGCACATCTGCAACAAGCTTGGTCTGGACAAAGACGGTCACGGGTTGCAGCGTACGAAGGACGGCAAGTTCGGCGTGGAGTTTGCCGAGTGCCTTGCCAGTTGCGGAACGGGCCCGGTAATGATGTGCAACGATGATTTTTACGAAGCCGTCTCCAACGAGGAGGCGGAGGAAATCCTGAAGAAGTACGACGCATGAAGATGGTTGCCGAACTAGGATTCGAACCTAGACAAAGTGAGTC
>CAJXAU010000314.1 GCA_913050205.1 uncultured Verrucomicrobiota bacterium | reverse complement strand
CGCTCGTTGAAAATCCGGATGGCATCGGCGGCAAGAGCGTCCTCGCGGATAGTGGTGGGCTTGCGGGTCATGACCTTGGCCAAGCCTTGATCCAGCACCGAATCGCCCTTGGCCAAGTGCCGCCGAAGGTCGCCGTCGGTGAAGACTCCGGCCAATTTTCCACTTTTGTTCACCACGCTGACACTGCCGGACTTGGCCTTGCCCATGATTAACAACGCATCGCGCACCGGCATGGTTTGAGGCGCAACCGGATTGCGCGAACCACTACGCATAATGTCACCCACCCGGAGTAACAGCGCCCGCCCGATGGCTCCGCTTGGGTGCCGCTGGGCAAAGTCGGTTTTTTTGAAGCCACGCGCGTCGAGCACAGCCATCGCGAGCGCATCGCCCATCACGAGCGAGGCGGTTGTGCTGGCGGTAGGCGCCATATTAAAAGGACAGGCCTCCTTCGGAACCTTGACGTTCAGCACAACATCGGCGTGTTGGCCAAGCGTGGATTTGGGGGCACTGGTAACCGCAACAATCCGCACGGAAAACCGTTTCATCGCCGGAAGCAAATTAACCAGCTCATCCGTCTCGCCGGAATAGCTCAGGGCCAGCACAATATCACCGTCGTTTAGGATGCCCAAATCGCCGTGCAGGGCATCGACGCTGTTCAGCAGTACGGCCGGCGCGCCGGTGCTGGTGAAGGTGGCGGCAATCTTACGGCCGATGTTGCCGGATTTGCCCACACCCACGACGACCAGTTTGTTGCGCTTGGCCAAGGCGAACACGATCAACTCGACCGCCCGGTTGAATGAGGCATTGAGCCGACCTCGCACAGCCTTTACAGCGGCGAGTTCGACATCAAAAACTTCCCTGGCGCGCTTGAGATGGGACATGGCTCACTCCGCGTTGGGGTACGATCCGAGAACCTTGATAAACCGGCTCATTCGGTCGAGCTCATTGATGGCGCTGGCTACTTTTTTGTCATCAAAATGGCCATCGCAATCGATGAAAAAAAGATACTCCCAGGCCTTGCGCTTACTGGGCCGGGACTCGATTTTGGTCATGTTAAGCCGGTACTTGCGGAACGGCGCCATGACCTGATGCAGTGCCCCAACCTTGTCCTCGATCCCAACGACGAGGCTTGTGCGATCGTTCTTGGTTGAGGGACTGCACTTGCGGCCAAGAACAAAAAAGCGGGTGGCGTTTGAGGCGTTGTCCTGGATGTTGTGATCCACGATCTGCAGGTTGTAACGCTGCGCAGCGAGCGACCCGGCGATAGCGGCGGCGGCCTTGTCGTCCGCAGCTTTTTCAGCAGCACGCGTCGTGGAGGACGCCTCAATCACCTCCACCGAAGGCAGATTTTGCTGCAGCCACACGCGGCACTGCGCCAGCGCCTGCGGATGAGAGTAGAGTTTGCGAATCTTCGTACGGCGATTGTTCCGGACGAGGCAGTGCTGGATCGGCATCACGATCTGCGCGACGATTTTCAGCGTGCTTTCAACGAACAAGTCGAGCGTGTGGGTAACGACGCCCTCGGTGGAATTCTCGATCGGCACAACGCCGTAATCAGCTCGATCCTTCTCCACCTCGGAGAAAACATCCTTGATCGTCTTTTGCGGCGCATAGCGAAGACTGTGACCAAACTTGCGGATCGCCGCCTGATGCGTATAGGTCGCTTCCGGGCCGAGATAGGCGATGGTGAGCGACTTCTCCAGCGACAACGAGCAGGACATAATCTCGCGATAAATCGCCTTCATCGCCTCGTGGGGCACCGGCCCCTTGTTGAGCTTGGCCAAGCGCTCAAAGATCAGCCGCTCTCGGTGCGGTGCGTAAATCTCCTCCCCGGCCTTGAGCTTGATCGCGCCAATCGCAAGCGCATGCTCTGTGCGCTCGTTCAGCAACGCGACCAATTTCTTGTCGATAGCATCGATGCCCTTGCGATGTTCCTCGAGGCTCATGGGTTAATCCTCACTATCATCGTCCTCGTCGTCTTCATACTCGTCCTCGTCGTCTTCATCGAATTCCTCCTCGTCATCGTCCGGGGCGTCGTTGCTTTGCGTTTCCTCGTTTTCCGCAGGAGTTTCCTCTTCAGGCTGTTTCACTGGGTCGGCTTCAAAATCAAGTTGAGCCTGATCCCCGTCTTCTGGCTTGGCAGTGGTGGCCAGCTCAACCTGAATGCGACGCAGCTCGTCCGCAGCTGGGAGTTCCTCAAGATTTTTCAGGCCGAAATGCTCGAGGAAAAACTGAGTGGTGCCATACAACTTGGGCCGGCCCGGAGCATCGGCTTCACCCTTGATTTCGATCAACTCTCGCTCCACAAGCGTGGCGACCACGCCGTCCACAGCCACACCGCGAATCTGCTCCATCTCGGCGCGGGTGATCGGTTGCCGGTAAGCCACAATTGCCAGCGTTTCCAGTGCGGGTTGTGACAGCTTGGGCGGACGCGGCTTGGCCCCGACGAGTACCTGCAACCAAGGGGCAAAGTCAGGCTGGGTCACGAACTGCCAATTGCCGCCCACGCAGGCCAAGCGATAGCTGCGGTTGGCGTTGTCGTGCTCGACGACCAGTTCCTCCAGTGCCTTCTCAACTGCGCGAGCGGTGGCCTTGGCAAATTCAAGGGTGTGTTTTTCGTCGGGCAGCTTCTCCGGCGTGTCACGCAGAACGGCACGCAGTTCACCGATGCTCATCGGCTTTTGCGCCGAGAAGACGATCGACTCGAGTATTTCCTTCAGCTCCACTCTATTGCGCTTCCACTGTTTCCGCTACCGGCTCTCCAGGTACGATTCGCTGCATGTCCACCGGCGCAACGACAATTTCGATCTCGCCAAACACTTCGCCCTGCGAGGCTAGCAGATGCTTGAGGCGGATCAGCTCAAGCAGCGCCAAAAACGTGGCGACCACCTCGCCGCGGCTTCCACTGCCTTCGAACAATTCCGAAAACTTCAACCGGCCGACCTCTCCCAGCCGACTGCGAATGTCCACGATTTTTTCGCTGACGCTCCATTGATCATCGACGATCTCGCGCCGGGAGGCCTCGCGATGATTGTACCGCTGGAGCACCTCGTCCACCGCGCCGATCAGGTCGAAGATGCTCGCCTCGAGGCGATTCTCCATCGGCAACGGGTCGAGCGGGATGCTCCCCGGGCGCCGTGTGTAAACTTTCTCCTGCTCGAATTCCAGCTTTTGCAGGTCGCCGGTGATGTCCTTGAACCG
>CAJXAU010000313.1 GCA_913050205.1 uncultured Verrucomicrobiota bacterium | reverse complement strand
CGACCAGCGTGAAAAGGTTTTCCATCTGGTTAGCCGAGCCGTCGTAGGCCCGCGGCGCCCAGCTGAGGCGGTAGTACCAGGGCTGGATTCCGTTGGCGTCCTGCTTGCCGCTCAGCACGGCGGGGTGTGACTGGTATTGGTAGGTGCCGCTGCGCTTGGGATTGGACATTTCCTTCCACATTTGGATTTTAAATAAATTCCCATCGCCGTCGTTGGGGTACCATTGGCGGACGATGTCGCGGTTGGGCCGCTGGGTGTCCTCGTAGACCTTGGCTCGTTTACGGCCGTTGATGTAAAGGTTTACAAAGCGCCGATGCATGTATGGGACGCCAGCCTTGTACATCAGCCAGTAGGCGGACTGCTCGATCTGGGCGGTGGACTCCGGCGTGCGATCGCTGGGGGCACCCGGCATGCTGAGGATGATTTTTTTCGCGCCAAGGAAACGGTCGTCGCTCGGGTAGGTGGCGTTGTAGTCGGACAACGCGCCGGTTGGGCCGCTGTACACGCGGCTGTGGTACGAGCCGGCACCGTAGTACATGCCGGCATTGTAGATTACCCGTTCTCCGTTGTAGACCATCGTCACCGGCACCGGCGCGTTGCTGCGTTTGTGGCTGCGGGTCCAGATGGTTGAGTTGCTGCGGTTGAGGAGAAAATGGTATTGGCCAAGGTCGTTGGCCTTGGCCGGCTTGGTTCCCATGCGGACGAGGCACTCGCGGGTCGGAGCGTTTGCCGGGTAGGTGGTGGTTTGCGCTTGGCCAAGCGCATCGGTGGCCTCGACCCAAAAACAGATCAGCTTGGTTGAGGACTGCGCGGGGAGTTGTGCCGCGAATACGCCGTCCCCGGCGACCGCATCGCCGCCCGTGCCGTCATCGGTCATTTCGATTTCGGTTGTCGTCTTGCCGGGGTCGATTCGGTAATGCAGCGAGACCTTGGCCAAGCCGTCCGGGTCGGCGACCCGAGCGGTGACCGTTGCCTTTGTACCCTTGGGCGGAAAGATCGGCGAGTGGCTGACATCGCTGATAGCCGGGCCGGTGTTCTCGACAAGTGCCGTGTTTGGTTTTCCGGGAGTGCCGAGATTGTCCGGCACCGGCAGGGCGCCAAACGCCTCGAAGCCACCACTCCGCGTGCGCATGAGCAACTCGGGATGCCCTCGGAGCCAACGCGCCTTGCCCTCGATTCGCATTTTCGTTGCGTTGCGTCCGGTCAACGGCATCCAGACGGCATTGCATTCGGTGTCGCCGCGGTTGACGGCCTTGATGTGGAGCGCCCGGCTGTCGTCCGTGCCGAGATCCTCAACGATGGCAGATGCCTTGTGTGTGCCGGCAATCTCCAGTTTGCCCGATTTCTCGAAACCGGGATTGCTCACCCGCTTGGCATTAGTCTGGGCATTGTAAACCTGAACGTCGTCCACGAGGCATTCCCCTTTATCCAGCAGAAATAATTGCAAATAATTTGAGGGGAACATTTGACCTCTCGTTCTATCGATTGGCCCTTCGCCAGTGACGTTGACCCACTCGGATTTTTCCGACTCATCGCTGCTTGCCCAGTTGGCCGGGTGCCGGTTGTCGGAGCGTGGGTCGCGCAGCTCGAGGCTGCTGCCGCCGGCGTCCGACCACTCGCCCCATGCGGCACTGTCGTGGTACGTCACTTCGTCAACGGGAATGCGCAGCGGCTCGATCGCAATGGGTCGGCCGTTGCGAAGCACCTCTTTTGGCTGGGTCAACAGCAGTCGCTCGCCCCGATTCGAAAGAGTGCCGGTGTAGTTGCCGACGACGAGCTTGGGGTCGAGCCCCTTGTGTTTGGCGAGAAGTTGTTCGCGATTTTTTGCGACGACGATGTAGCCGCCCGCAGGCAGCGTGGTCGGGTAGGGGAATATGAACGTGATACCGTCGTTGAACTGCCAGTTGCTGAGGTCGACCGGCTCGTCGCCGTGGTTGTGTAGTTCGACGTACTCGTCGTTGTCATCGAGCGAGATCGGGTTGTACATGATCTCGTTGATGACGACGGTGTGTTGGAACGGAGCGGTGTTCGCTTGGCCAAGCGTTGGCAACTTGAAATGATTCCACTCTGAGTTGCCGTCTATGGAGCGGCCAAGCGAGAAGCCGTCCGGCTGCGGTCGGTAATGCAGCGCATCGAGCACGCGATTGCCCTCGGCGTTGAACAGCCAGACCGCTCCGCGGTCGGCTGCGAACTCGAAACCAAGCGCGGATTCTGCCACCGCAAGGGTTTCGCCCCCGGCCAATTTTGTGCCCTTGGCGAATGTGTGTTTTTGCTCACCGATCGAGTCGGTGAGAGTGGCCCCGGACAAATCGATCTCGGTTGCAGAATGATTGTACAACTCGACGAAGGCCGGAGTGTCGCCCTCGCGGTTGGTCTTGATTTCGTTGATGACCAGCGGGCGCAGTGGTTCGTTGCCTGGGGTGTTGGGGCCGCCGGGACTGCCGCCGATGGTGTCGCTCTGTGTCCATGCACGGACGTCGCGCTCACCGTACGATGGCCGGCCAAGCGTGAGCGAGTGACCGGCCCCGTCAGCGCTGCTTGGCCAAGGGGCACGGGTCTCGTAGTCGACCTCAAACAGGATGGCATCGAGATTATTACGGAGTCGCAGGCGTCCGCCGCTGTTGGCCAAGCGCCCGGTGAACGGGCCGAAGACCTGCTCAAGACCGTAAGCTTTTTTGACCGCCTCGGGGTCGGCGGCGATAACGACGTAGCCCAGTTTATCGATTCGGGCGTCGGCCGGAAACGTGAACCGCACGTCGCCGTCGATGCGAAAGTTGCCCAGTTCCTCCCACCAAGGCTGCGAGTTGTAAATCTCGATGAACTCGAGGTTCGCACCGTCTTCCCGGGTGGTTGGATGGTACATGATCTCGGAAACGACCAGCGGGGAGCGGCGGCTCGACGGGCCGGGCTTCTCGGTGTTGGCGGCGTCCGCGCTCAGCGACAGGGCTAAAAGTTCGGACGAGGTTGTGAACAGGAAGATTGTTGCGAGTAACGTTGGAAAAACTTTCATCATGCCGTTGTGGCGCGGCGGATTATCCTCGCGAAAGAACGAAACACAACCCGAATGTGTCGTGTCTACGGTCAATTGGAGTTGGCCGGTCTTGGGCGCTCTGATAGTGTCTGCTTCGCTTCATCCTTTCGAAGATTAAAACAACAGCCGGACCTCAACCATGAAGCTGACAGGTGGGAAACTTTTGAAATCCGA
>CAJXAU010000312.1 GCA_913050205.1 uncultured Verrucomicrobiota bacterium | reverse complement strand
CGGCGTAGCCCTGTCCGTTTTTCAGCGTGATGAGGAAAAAGTCGTAGCCCTTGGCAATGGTCGCGTTCGGGTTGACGATCGACTCGAGGAGGTAGTTGCGATCGACTTTCGCGCCGATGCCATCCAATGCCGGGCCGACTTCGCCGCCCTGACCACCGATCACGTGGCAGCGCGCACAACTGAGGGCGACGTTTTCGAAAAACACCTTTTTGCCACGGCCTGCGTTGCCGCCCTCGAGTGTCTCGGCGTAAGGCTCGAGCGCGAAGAAGTTCTGGCGTGGATCGGGCCGGCTTTCGTTAAACTTGGCCAAGCGTAACTTGACGGCTTCGTCACTGCGCTTGGCGGCGGCCTCGAGTAGTTCGAGTTTCAGCGCAGCCGGCACCGTGTCGGCGAGCAGTTTGTCCAGCCAAGTGGCGAGCAATTTGTCAGCGGCGGCATCCTTCAGGTCGCCCAACGCGACGAGGGCGCTCTGCTGTTCGCTCACGCTACCCTTGGCCAAGGTGGCTTCCAGTTTGTCGGTGGCCCCGGCCGGCCTGACCTTGGCGGCCAGGCGGGTGGCGGCACTGCGAATGGCGGTGTCTTTGGCCGTGTTGCCGTAGGCGACGGCGTCTGCGAGTTCGGCGGACTCAATCTCCCCAAGCGCGCGAAGTGCGGCGGCACGGGCTGAACCGGCCTGCTTGTCCTTAAGAATGGCGAGCAGCGCCGGGCCGGCTGTTTTTAATTTCAGCTTGCCGGCGGTGGAGATGGCTTCGCTGCGGACGAGCCCGTCGCTGTTCCGCAAAATGGAGTCGATCGTTCCACCGAGCGCAGCGACAGCAGCGGAGTTATCCCGCTTGGCGATCGGCCGCCAAAGGCCTGTGATGCGGTCGCGGCCCGAGGGGTTCTCCCACGCTGCCAATAGGTTCAAGGCTTCACTGCGAGCGAGTTCGGCCTGTTCTCCATCGGCAGCCACGGCGGCAAGTGTGGCGGCGTTGGCCAAGCGGTAGTTGGCGTTGAGCGCACGGCGCATGACCGGTTTGGAGAGGTCGGTGCGCTTGGCCAAGCGGGCGAGTTGCGGCATGGCGCTGTCGATGTGTTCATCGGCGATCGCGCGGGCGGCCTCGAGTTGCACCTGTGCGTTGTTGTCGTCCAAGTACGCTGCGACTTCGCCGCTGTGTTTCCGGCGGAGGGCAACCACGGCAGCGGTGCGAATCGACGCCGGTTTGCGGGCTTTGAGTTTTACAAGGTCGGCAGCGGTGGAGTGGCTGGCAAGGGCGAGAATTCCGGCGTGCTGCAAGACAGGGTCGTTGCCGTTGTTTTCCGCGATCATGGTGATCAATGGTTTGCCGACGGTGTGATCGAGTTTGCTTAGCGCGATCGCGGCCTGTGCCCTGACGCGCGATCGTTCATCGCCGAGGAGCGCGACCAGCGCGGCATGGGCGGGGTTGTGTCTGGCGTCGCCCAGAACTTTTGCGGTCTGGGCGCGGACTTCTGCATCGTCATCCTTCAGCAACGGGAGCAACGGTGCGTTGGCCGATGCCTCCCGGCGACTGATTTGCCCAACACCCCAGATGCCGTGGAGACGCGCGAGGCGGTTCCCGCGCCCGGTTGCAACCTTGGCCAATACTTCGAGTTTTTTGCGCTTGGCCAATTCAAACTGGGCAGCCTGCCTCACCCGCATGTCGGTGTGACCGAGCAGCTTGGCCAAGCGGCTGTCCTTGATATTGCCAAAGCCGTGGGCGAATAGTTTTTCGACCTCGTCCGCGGTCGTGTCCTTTTCGCTGGCGGCCAGCCGATAAATTCGGCCTTTGCCGGTCATGCCCCAGCCGTTGACCCAGTCGGACACGTACATGTTACCGTCGAACCCGAACTCAACGTCGGTTAGCAGCACATTCCAAATGACCTGATCCACTTTCTCAACCCGGAAGTGGGCACCCAATGGAGTGTTACGGATTGCGTGGATGCCACTTCGGGAGGGGGAGCCCTTGAAGTCGCACATCAGGAACATGTCATTGAACCGATCACCAAACCCGGTGCCGGGGTAGTAGGTGAGGCCGGATGGGCCGTTGCCGATGTTGGCGATCGGAGGGATGCGATGCGCCGCCCGGCCGTCCGGGAAACACATTTTTTCGTCGAGCCACGGGCCGCGTCGGGTGGTCCACGGTGCGCTGTTGAGAAATTGCCAGCCGATACGCCAGCCACTATCGCCGCCTTCGACGGCGTTCACCCAGCGGGCCGGGTCGCCACCGTCCGAGTTGTTGTCGCCGGTGAACAGATTGCCGAATTGGTCAAACGCCAGTTCCTGCGGGTTGCGCAGGCCGGAGTGGTACACCTCGAGTTCCGACCCATCGAGTTCGCAGCGGTAGATTGTGCCGTACTCCGGCGTGTGGAGCTTGCGGCCCTCGGCAGTGGTCACCGATGCGCCGCGGTCGCCGATACTGAAGTACAGCCGGCCATCGTGGCCGATCCGCAGCCCGTGTAAATCGTGTCCGAGAAAACCCACGCGGACGCCGAAACCGCTGGCGACACGTTCGCGTTTTTCCGCAACACCGTCGCCATCGGCATCTTCAAGCAACCAGAGGTGCGGGATGTTGGTGAACCAAACCTTGCCGTCGCGGGGCAGTACGCCGGCCGCGAGTCCGTCTACCTCACCGTTGAAGCCGTCGGCAAAAACCGTGGCCTTGTCGAGGATACCGTCATCGTTCGTGTCGACCAACAGGCGTACCCGGTCCGAGTAGTCAGTTAACCCCTTGACCTTGTGGCGGTGGAACATTTTGCGCATGTCCTCCACGCTCTGCGAGGCCAGTTCCTCGTCCAGCCAATTCATGTGCTGGCGGATGTCGGTCACGCCCTTGTGCAGTCGGAACGACTCAACCACGTAAAAGTTGCCCTTCTCATCGATGTCAAACGCAACCGGATTGGCAAGCAGCGGCTCTGCCGCAACGAGATCAACCGAGAGGCCATCGGCGAGCTTGAAGCCCTTCATGGCGCGTTTCCCCTCATCGGAGGCAGGCTGGATACGCACTTCCTGTGGTTTGGGTAACTCGGCACCAATTGCCGTTGCAGCAACCGCCGCGAGACAGATCAACGTAAAGATTCTCATAAAAACGAAAAAGTCTCCCGGGAAAAGAAAGGGCCGGGAGCCCCTTGTGCGGGGAGTGTTGGAATGGAACCCACCCTACGTCAAGCCGGTAGGAAAACCGGATTTAGATATTACAGTTGGCAAAAAC
>CAJXAU010000311.1 GCA_913050205.1 uncultured Verrucomicrobiota bacterium | reverse complement strand
CCATCAACGCGCCCGACAAAAAATCTGTTGTCGGTATCATCATCGGCGGAACCATTGCGGTTGAGTCTGGATTTGCTGGGCCGATTTGTGGCGCCTCAATGAACCCTGCCCGATCGCTTGGCCCGGCGTTGGCGAGCGGTAATTTTACTGACTTTTGGATTTATATCGTTGGCCCAATTTTCGGCGCCATCGCAGCGGTTCCTGTCTGGCAATTCATCCGCTTGGCCAAGCGCAACCCAGAGGGGAACCGGCGGCGCAATCAACCGAAGCGTTCACCGAAAAAGGGACAGCAGCCAAGGAGGAATCGATGAATGATGTAAGCATCAAGCCAACCGTCCTGATCCTGTGCACCGGCAATTCCTGCCGCAGCCACATGGCAGAGGGGATACTAAAGTCCGTGGCCGGTGATTTGCTTGACGTACAAAGTGCCGGATCCGACCCGGCCGGGTACGTCCACCCCATGGCCATCGAGGCGCTCAACGAAATTGGCATCGACATCTCCGGAAACACGTCAAAGCACATGAATCTGTTTCTGGAGCAGGATGTTGAGACGGTGATCACGGTTTGCGGCAACGCCGATCAAGCCTGCCCAACCTACCCCGGGCAGGTGCGTCGTTACCACTGGCCGTTCTTCGACCCGGCCAAGGCGGAAGGGTCAGAGGAGGAAATCCGTGAAAAATTCCGCGTGGTCAGGGATGAAATCCAACGAGTCTTCTCGGCCTACGGACTAGGCCGCCTGGACTCTGCTGTCGGTTAATCGGAAGAATTCGCCAGCCGTTCTTTGTGGCGAAAAAACCGCCCCTGACTGGTGACTACTTGTTTGGGGGAAACCAAGTCTACGTACGCGCTATTCCGCGTGTTATCGAGTTCCACCCCGGCGTAATGCAGCGCCGCCGCCACGACCGTGGAGCAAATATACCCTCCGCCGATATCACCCTTGTTTTCGGGCTTAAGATTCGCGTTCCTGAATCCCACCGCACTGAGGTTGTCGTAGGTTTGATCATTCTGTCCCCGCTTGAGTCCGACTTCGATAAATTCATACAACCGATCACGATCGACGCGCTGCCAGTCATTGATCCGATAAACATCCCAATCGCGGTTCCCCAAGTCTAACAAGCGCCGCTGTGTGTTTACTCCCTCCTTTGTCGTGCAGGTAAAGAGCACCAACTCGCCACTGCCCGCCGGGTCTTGCACCACCAAATCGAGATGACCGTAATCCAGCACCGTGTAGGCGATGTAATTCAAGCGACGCCGGAAAACCAAATCCTTGCCGGACTCCAGTTTGCCGAGACTTGCTGCGATCAAATCCCCTTCGCGGATAAGACGGATCTTCTCCTTCAAGCCATGCTTTCCCTCGTAGCGACGATACGACGCCACCTGCTTAAACGTCACCCGATCCTCGCGCTTGGCCAAGCGCGAAGGCTTCGGCACCCAGGCGCGCTGCAGCCAACTCGGCTTGGGCATCACCGGAGAGTCTGTCATCACGCACCCCGATGCGGTCATCAGGGCGAACAATGCGAACAGGCGACACACGATTGCCATTTCACTGGTTAAAGTTCGACTTGGCCAAGCGCGGCGATTAGCCTCCGCGCCATGGCAGACAGTGCGTGCAATGTTCTTTTGGTCGTGGGGAGCCTCCATGAAAAATCGGTCACCCGTGTGGCGATCAACCACCTCGCCGACAACTTGTCGGCAGACGGCTGCGAAGTCAACACGCTGGATTTTTTCATCGATCCCCTGCCACTTTTCAATCCGGATACCGTTTGGAGTGAAGACTATTACGCGGAACTCAAGAAGCAGGTTGTCGCTGCGGATGTCATCGTTTTGGGCACGCCAGATTATCACGGTAGTATCAGCAGCACGCTCAAGAATTTCCTCGATCATTTTTGGAAGGAGTTCGCTGGTAAACTCTTCGCCACCGTAGTCGCCTCCCATGAGAAGGGACTGACTGTGCACGACCAACTCCGCACCGTGGCCCGACAATGCTACGCTTGGGTGATGCCGTACGGGGTTTCATTCCTCGAGAAAGTTGATGTCAAGGAGGGTGAAGTGGCCAGCGATGAGTTAAAAAAACGCCTCGAGATGCTTCAAAAAGATCTTCAAGTTTACGGCAGCCTTCTCGCCTCTCAACGCGCCGCCGACCTGGCTGGCACAGCTCCCGGCTTCCTCGCTCAATTACGGAAATAGCTTCAACCGTCGAATGAGTAATACTCACTCGAACCCAACCGCAACGATTACGAAAAACTCGAACACGATCAATACGGGCCTTTGTGTCTCTTTAGAGAAATAAATCCGACCAATCGGCTTCGTTGAATCCAACGGTGCCTGTTTTCCCCATAATGGCAAAGGGCCGCTTGACGAGGTTTCCGTTTCTGGACAAAAGTTTGATTGCTTCACTGTCGCTCATGCCCGGGAGCTTATCCCTCATATTTAAAGACCTATAATCTTGGCCGGATGTGTTGAAGAGTTTTCGGAGATTGCCATCGTAACACTCCAGCATTGTTAACAATTCCGATTCACTCGGAGGTTGTTCCCGGATGGGAATCAGTTCGTGCTCAATCCCATGCGTCTCCAGATATTTTTTGGCTTTACGACATGTGTCGCAATTTTTGTATGCGTAAATTTTTAGTTCCATCTTCCGTCCTCCAAAGAAAAAGGCGGCACATGGCCGCCTTCAAAATGGTTTACTGTGGAAATTAGTTTTTGGGTGTGATTGTCCCGTGTGTTGAACAACTGGCTTTTTCACCGACGGCTCCAATGACATAAGCCTCACCACCTCCGGGACAGGATGGAAAACCGTCCTGAAAATAAACCGCCAATTGATCTTCGGACGGTGTCTGGCCATCGGATCGCTTTTCCTTGGTGGCCCATAGTTCCTTGTTGGCATCAATCTGCTTCAACTGCATGAAGCAGGCGGTCTGTTGGGCGTCCTTGCGCATCTGCCCAAATTTGGGGACAGCCACAGTGATAAGCAGGCCGATTATGGCCACCACGATCATGATTTCCACCAGCGTAAAACCGGCTGCTCGCAATTTTTTGGTCTTCATTTCCTTAGACGTATTCATGTCTTCGCTGGGCGTTTGGTAGCAAAACCACGTAGGTTGTCAACTCCCGCCACACAGAGTGAACCCCGTGTTGACTGAAAAGTTGCGGCGCTTGGCCAAGCGTTCAGTTTAGTTCTCCCGCTTGGCCAAGTCGTAACACCGAATCTCGCG
>CAJXAU010000310.1 GCA_913050205.1 uncultured Verrucomicrobiota bacterium | reverse complement strand
GTTTCGAAAATGATCTTTGCAACAAACCGCGAATCGTGATTGCGTCCACGTTTCAATAACGCAACACTAACGCCCCCCAACCGTATGGACTGTCTGGTAATTAAAGGAGGCACTCGACTCAAGGGTGAAGTTAAAATCAGTGGTGCAAAAAATGCGGCGCTCCCCCTCATGGCCGCTACGCTACTGACCAATGAAGAATGCGTACTCCGGAATCTCCCGAACTTGAGCGATGTGCGCTTCATGTGCCGTATTTTGGAGTCATTGGGTGCCGATGTAAAAGTTGGCCGAGGCACCGTTAGGGTCCGTGCAAAAAATATTGAAGGGTTTGGGGATTACGACCTAATCCGCAAAATGCGCGGCTCAATCTGCATTCTGGGCCCGTTGATGGGCCGCTTCAATGAGGCCAAGGTTTCCATGCCTGGCGGGTGTGTAATCGGTGCCCGACCGATCGATCTCCACCTCAAGGGAATGAGAGACCTCGGGGCGACTGTTCGCGTCAAGGCCGGTTACGTCCATGCGAAAGCTCGACGGTTGACTGGTGGTGAAAGTTTTCTCGGCGGCCGGTGCGGCCCAACCGTGCTCGGGACGGCCAATGTTATGATGGCTGCCACGCTGGCTCATGGAACCACCGTCATACATAGCGCAGCCTGCGAACCGGAGATCGAGGACTTGGCCAACTTCCTGATCGCGATGGGAGCAAAAATTACCGGGGCCGGCAGCCCGACCATCACCATTCACGGAGTGCGGAAACTGCGTGGAGCTGAACATCGTGTGATCCCCGACCGAATCGAAGCCGCGACCTACGCCCTCGCCGGGGCTGTGACTAACGGAGACGTGCAATTGAAAAATTGCAACCCGGGCCATCTCAGTGCCGTCCTCGACAAAATGAAAGAGGCGGGAGTCCGGCTCGACGTTGGCCGTAATTCCATTCGGGTAAAGCCGTCGAAAAACCTCAGTTCAGTCGATATCACAACGATGCCACACGCCGGATTCCCCACAGACGTGCAGGCGCAAATGATGGTGCTCATGCTGAAAACACCCGGCATCAGCATTATCACAGAACGTATTTTTGAATCCCGATTTATGCACGTGAACGAATTGGCGCGCATGGGAGCGGACATTTCGATCGAGGGACCAAGTGCCATCGTCAAGGGAGGCCAGCCCCTGAGTGGGGCGGATGTCATGGCCAGTGATCTTAGAGCCTCTGCAGCTCTTGTGCTGGCCGGCCTCGCGGCGGAAGGCACCACGCGAGTCAACCGAGTCTACCACATCGACCGCGGCTACGAGGATATTGATGGCAAACTCCGCTCACTCGGAGCGGTCATCACCCGCGAACCGGGGCAATAGCGATGCCTCCCCAAGGCCAACAGGTCACTCTCGGGCTGATTCAGGCCAAGGCCAATTGCGATCCGGCAATCAACCTCAGTGAAACCTTGGCCAAGGTTGAGCGGGCCGCGCGGGATGGCGCGAATATCGTCTGCACGCAGGAACTTTTTGCGACAGAATATTTTTGCCAAAGTGAAGATCACGAAAATTTTCGCCTGGCGGAAACGATCCCCGGCCCAACGACAAAAGCGTTTCAGCGCTTGGCCAAGCGATTCGAAATAGTAGTCATCATCTCCCTTTTCGAAAAACGCGGCTCCGGTGTTTACCACAACTCGGCAGCGATTATTGATGCCGACGGATCGCTTCTGGGCATTTATCGGAAGATGCACATTCCGGATGATCCTCTCTATTACGAGAAATTTTATTTTACCCCGGGCGACCTTGGTTTTCGTTCTTGGAAAACTCGGTTCGGTAAAATCGGCGTGCTGATTTGCTGGGATCAATGGTATCCGGAAGCAGCACGCCTCACCGCAATGCGGGGAGCGGAAATTCTATTTTACCCCACCGCGATCGGTTGGCATCCCTCCGAAAAAGAACAGTACGGCGAACAGCAAAGGAACGCGTGGGAGACGATCCAACGCAGTCATGCCGTGGCCAACGGCTGTTATGTTGCGTCCGTCAATCGCGTGGGCCACGAAACCCCGATCGGCGGTGACGGTATCGAGTTTTGGGGGAACAGCTTCATCGCAGGGACCTCTGGCGAGATTTTATCGCAGGCAGGTCTTGACGAAACCGTCTTGCTTCAAAAGGTTGATTTGTGCAAAGTGGACGCCACACGTACCCACTGGCCGTTTTTGCGCGATCGCCGAATTGATGCGTATGGCGAAATAACGAAGCGATTACTCGATGAATAACGAACAAACCAACCCGCAACCAGTCGCCTGGGTCACAGGTGGCAGCGGGTTGATCGGGAGTCACATCGTTCGTGCCGCCGAAAAATTTGCACCAGAATGGAAAGTCAGGGGGCTCTCCAGCAAAGATTTTAACCTGACCGATTTCCCCGAAACTCAGCGCCAATTCGAGAAGGACAAGCCCGGAGTCGTCATCCACTGCGCTGCGATGAGCGACCCGACCACCTGCGAAACACAACCGAACGAAGCCCGGTTTATCAATCGGGAAGCAACGTTTTTCCTTTCGGGGCTGGCTCAAGACATCCCGATGTTCTTCTTTTCCACTGATCTCGTTTTCAATGGAGATCACGGTGAGTACACGGAGCAGGACGAACCTTCCCCTCTAACAGTGTATGCGAGAACCAAGGCGGAAGCTGAGCAATTGGTTTTGGCTAATCCCCTTCACACAGTGATCCGCACTTCGCTGACAGCCGGAACGTCTCCCAGAGGCAATCGAGGCATTGACGAGCAACTCATTAATCAATGGCGCAGCGGCAACGCGGCCAAACTGTTCATCGACGAATACCGATGCCCGATCCACGCTGAGGTAACGGCACGTGCGGTTTGGGAACTTGTTAAGGGAAAACGCACCGGAATTTTTCATTTAGCCGGAGCCGCCCGCATGTCTCGTCATGAAATTGGCCAAGCGATAGCTGCAACACAGATTACTGGCGATTGCCCCATCGCAACCGGTAGCCTGAAAGATTACGAGGGGCCACCAAGGGCAGCGGACACTTCCCTGAATTGCAACAAGATCCAACAGATGCTTTCGTTTCAGATTCCAAGTCTCGCAGAGTCATTGGCAACTTGGGCAAAACAAGTCGCATGAAACCGTATCGTGGGCGCATCGCCCCCACCCCCACAGGTCACCTGCACCTTGGGCATGCACAAACATTCTGGATCGCCGCGCAACGGGCAAAACTTGGCAGAGGCACGCTTGTTTACCGCACAGAAGACCTCGACCCACAACGCTGCAAACCGGAGTTCG
>CAJXAU010000309.1 GCA_913050205.1 uncultured Verrucomicrobiota bacterium | reverse complement strand
GTCGGGCCATCCCCCGCAGAATTCCGGCGGAGATTATCTACGATGCGATGAAACAGGCCACGGCCAAAACGGATCAATTGGCGAAGGTGAGAACCGACTTGAAACGACGCGGCACGGGGCATCTCTCCATGCGCATGGCGGGCACTCACGCCATGAAGGTGTTTGGCAAACCGGATCGGGCGATCAACTGTGACTGCGAACGAGTCAACCAACCCACACTGCTACAATCCATTTTTCTCCAAAATGATCCCCTCGTCCGGATGCGACTCGACAACAGCGGCTGGATTGCCGAGGTGGGTGAGAGCGGACAAAAGGATTTTTCAAAGCTGATAAACGCCGCCTGGCTTCGCTCGGTAAACCGCCTACCCCGACCGGAAGAGGTTGCCCGCGCCAAAAAGCACCTCAGCGAAACTCCATCAACAGAGGAAGGTCTAACGGATCTTCTCTGGGCCTTGATGAATACAAAGGAATTTATTTTGAACCACTAGGCCTCCCGCTTTCATGACTAAAACAATTCACTCCCTACTGCTCTTGCTCGCTGTGGCGATGCCCACAGGCCTAAGTGCCAACTCGTACTGGAATCAATTCCGCGGGCCCAATGACGGGATCGCCAAGGATGCCAACCTTCCCATCGAGTTTTCCGGCACAAAAAATGTGCAATGGCGAACCCCTATTCACGACATTGGCTGGTCCTCCCCCGTTGTCTGGAAGGATCAGGTCTGGGTCACGACTGCAAAAGTAGACGGCTCCGAAGTGTTCGCCGTTTGCGTCGATCTTGAGACTGGGAAAAAGGTGCACGACATCAAGGTCTTCGATGTGGACAAGCCGCAGACCGAATACAATCACCTAAACACACACGCCACACCCACACCGATCATTGAGGAGGGGCGAATCTACGTGCACTTCGGCTCCTACGGCACCGCCTGTTTGGACACGAAGACTGGCAAAAAAATTTGGGAGCGCCGTGACTTGAATTGCGACCATCGGGTTCGCGCTGCCTCCTGCCCGATCATCGATGGTGATCTGCTGTTTCTCACGTACGACGGGGTGGACAAACAATTCGTAGCCGCTCTGGAGAAGGAAACCGGCAAAACACGCTGGATCACTAAACGGACTTACAAATCCGGTCGGGTGCCTCCGAAGAACAAGCCAAACGATAATCGAAAATCGTATGCCACCCCGACCATCATCGAACACAACGGCAAAAAACAACTAATCAGCCCTGCGGCGGAAGCGACTTATTCCTACGACCCGGCGACTGGCGAAGAATTGTGGTTTATCCGCCACGGCTCCGGCTTTGGCTATAATGTCACATGCAAACCCATCTTTAGACATGGTCTAATTTTCACCAACTCCGGCATCTCAAAAAATCTCTTCGCCATCGATCCATCCGGTTCTGGCGACGTTACCGATTCGCACATACGTTGGAAAACACGCAGGGGTGTTTCAAACATCCCTGCGCCTCTCGTCGTTGATGACAAGTTATTCATGATTAGCGATAGCGGCGGAATGGTCAGTTGCTACAAGGCAAAAACAGGTGAGCAAATTTACAGCGAAAGACTAGGAGGCCTGCAAAATCACTGGGTTTCGCCCGTGTACGCCGGGGGCAAAATATACTTGTTCAGTCGTGACGGTGTTTTTTCCGTTATTGAGGCTTCTTCCGAATTTAAACTCCTCTCAAAGACCGAATCCGACACCGTGTTTGTCTCCATGCCGGCCATCGTCGGGGATACCATGCTCATCCGGTCGGATACACATCTCTATCGCCTTGCGAAGGGATACGAAGTGAAGCCACTCCCAAAGATTGCTTCATCAGCAAAGCGCCCTCGAAATGCAAAAGGGACGGGCAAAAAAACGCTCAACCAAAAATCGAGCAGCATCGTTGACGTCACCGCCTACTATCTGGGAGGGAAGCCTAACAGTGACGGTGTTTTCGAAGGTCATTTTCTCATCGAAGACAAAACGCTTCCGAAAGAAGAATGGCCGCGTGTAAAGTTTGCTGGCGAAAAATTCCGGGCGACTTTTTCTAGCTACAAACAATTCCAGGAGGTTAAGCTGAGCATTGCAGAGCGCAAACTTGGCCTCAAAAAATAACCGGACGCGCTAATGGACAAATCGCTTTTTAACCGCAGGGAAATGCTCAAGGTGGGGGCCCTTGGCGGGCTGTCACTATCGCATTACCTCCGCGCCCGGGCCAACTCAGGGGAGCGCTTGGCCAAGCGCTCCGGCATCTTCATTTTCCTCGAGGGCGGCCCGTCCCATCAGGATACCTTCGATTTAAAACCGGACGCTCCCTCGGAATATCGTGGCGACTTTAAGCCTATCTCAACCTCCGTTCCCGGGATCCAGATTTGCGAGCACCTCCCCGAATTGGCCAAGCGCATGAAGGACTTCGCCATCATTCGCGGCCTCTCCCACACCTTGGCTGACCATGGCATCGGAAAAAAATATCTCCTCACCGGTAACCGGCCGTCCCAGACCTTGAGCTACCCTGAATACGGCGCTGTCGTGAGCAAGGTACATCCATCAAATTTCGACCTGCCTTCCTACGTGTCCATCGATGAATCGTTCGTGGGCCCGGGATACCTTGGCAATGAATTCAGTGCCTTGACCGCAAACAAACCGACCTATGGAATTCCCTACAGCGTCCGGGGGATTTCTCTTGAGGACGGGCTGACCGTCGAAAAATATAAATCCCAAAAAAATCTGCTGGACGATCTCGACACCGCATTTCGGGGCTTTGAAGATTTGGACGAATCTGTCCGGGGACTGGACCGCTTTGGCGAACAGGCGCACGACATCATCAGCTCACCGACCACTCGCAAGGCGTTCGACCTGACGTTGGAAAAGCCAGCCGACGCGGACCGCTTTGGCAAACACGAGTTTGGCCAAAGCCTGCTGCTCGCCGCCCGGCTCATTGAGGCCGGCGTTCATTTTGTCACCGTTCGGCTTAGGCCGGCGGAGTTCGACTTCGACACCCATCTGGATAACTTCTCCCGTCTACGCGCCCTGCTACCCCCGTTCGACACAGGCCTTGCAGCGCTGCTTGACCGCCTAAAGGAACGCGGCTTACTCGAGGAAACCGCACTGATGGTCGCCGGCGAATTTGGCCGCACACCGAAGATTAACGCACAGGGAGGCCGCGACCACTGGGCACGGGCGATGTTCGCACTCATGGCCGGGGGCGACGTTCAGGGCGGCCAGGTAATCGGCGCCACAGACGACCGCGCCTCCGAGCCGACCGGCACCGGCTACTCGCCGGAAGACC
>CAJXAU010000308.1 GCA_913050205.1 uncultured Verrucomicrobiota bacterium | reverse complement strand
AGAGAAACGCAAAAGACCAAGGTGCTATGTTTCGACAGAAGAACATCGTGATGCGGCGAGGATGCCCAGTGTCGGGTGCATTTTCAACCCGCTTGGCCAAGCGCATATCCCAGGCTTCCATCGACACGGCCAATCCGTATTCTTTCCGGACATGAGTCTTTCCGGACAAAACGCAGTTGTAGTGGGCGGTGGAACAGGCATGGGAGAAGCCATCGCGCTTGGCCTGGCCAACGAAGGGGCCAAAGTCATAGTGGCAGGTCGTAGGCAGGCCAAACTCGACGAGGTCGCAGAGAAGGATGAGAAGATCTCCACCCAAACGGTCGATGTGGCAGACCGAAGCAGCGTTAAAGCCCTGTTCGACCGGGTGAATGACCAGTTCGACCAACTTCACCTGCTCGTGAATTGCGCCGGAGCCAACGTGCCCAAGCGGTCGATGAGCGAACTTGCGCCTGATGACTGGGATAAATTGATGAACATCAATGCCACGGGAGCCTTCAACTGCATGCACTACGGCCTGCCATTGATGCGCCCACACAAGACCGGCCTCGTGATCAACATCTCTTCAACATCCGGTAAACGCGCAGCTCCGCTTGGCGGTGTGGCTTACAACGCGAGTAAGTTTGCCATGGCGGCGCTAGGCACCAGCGCCACCGAGGATGAACGGGAAAACGGCATTCGAGTGACCACCATTTTTCCGGGCGAAGTCGATACGCCAATTTTGGACGACCGACCATTGCCGCCCTCTGCCGAACATCGCGCCACGATACTCAAGCCTGCGGACATCGCTGACATCACCTTGGCTGTCGCCAAGCTCCCACCACTGGCGCATGTGCCAGAGCTGGTGATCAAGCCAATCGGTCAGTCGTTCATTTAATCACCGAACTCGCCCGCGTTCCCAAACTTCCCCTTCGCCGCTTCGCCGAAATCTTTGCCGGCTTGATTAAGGCTGGTGATCAGTTCCGACTCCGTCAATCCGCTCGCTCCACGTGCCGCACGGATCACCGTGTTGCATTCGTTTTGATCCATGAACACTGAAGCATCGAGTAATCCCTTTTCCTCTCCCGGAGGGATCGCAAGGAACCCGTGTTTGTCAGCGTGGATCAGTTGCCCGGAGGAAACTGACTGGCCGAAAACTTCCACATCGCATCCCCACTCGATCGGGGTTACATGGGCATGCCCGACACAAAGCCGCTTGGCGAGAGCCTTGAATCCGGCGTTGGTCATCTCGTCCAAATCACGCACGGCACCATCGGTAATTGTCCCAACGCACCCCAGCGCACGATGAGTGTTGGCGTTCACTTCGCCCCAAAACGATCCTACTGTCGCCGGTTTGTCCAAGTCCTGAATGACTACGATTTTCGGACCGGGTTGTGCTGCCACATACGCACGATACTCGGCCCAGTTTGTGGCGGCCGATTTCTTGTGCCCAGCGTTGCTTGGCTCGATTTTCACCGTCACCGCCCAGCCAACCATCGGCCCCATTTGCGGCATAAAATCTGTCGTTACCTCATGGTTAATTCCCGCAACGGCAGGATCCATTTTCGTGATCTGCTCCCAACCGTTATAAATCGTAGGGGTGTTCCAACGCTTGAGTTGCAACAGCACCTCATGAGGCAGACTGGGGTTAAATTGCTTTTGGGACATGATGGGATGGCTTTCAATGGCCGTGTACGGCTGCGGCAATGTAACCGCACACAGAACCGCGACCAATGAAAACCCTCGATCTAAGTTTTTCCGACCCGGTGCTTAATCTCGCATGCGATGAAGTGCTGCTCGATGAGGTCGATGGCGGACAGCGTGAACCCACTCTTAGATTTTGGGAATCACCCAACCTGTTTGTTGTGGTCGGGTACGGAAATGAAATCATTAAGGAGTGCCAAGTTCAGGAGTGCCAAAAGTTGGACATTCCCATTTTCCGGCGAACCAGCGGCGGCGGCACAATTCTCCAAGGGCCGGGATGCCTCAATTACTCTTTAATCCTGCGTATTGATGAGAATTGCGAAACAAAAAACATTGGATCGACCAACTGCCATATCATGAAAACGAACCGTGATGCGCTTGGCCAAGCGCTTGGCGAGTCCGTCGAGATCGAGGGCCACACGGATTTGACTATCGACGGCGTGAAGTTTTCCGGAAATGCGCAGCGACGGCGGCGAAACGCCCTTCTTTTTCACGGCACTTTCCTGCTGGACTTCGATCTTGCCCTGATTGCCCAAGCGCTCCGCATGCCGTCCGCCGAGCCGAATTATCGAGGTGGCCGTCCACACGAGTCTTTCTGCCGAAATATTCCGCTGACTGCCGATACCATTAAACAAGCGCTTGGCCAAGCTTGGCAGACTCTGGGCGACAGCTCCCCGATCGACATCAGCAAGATTCAGCGATTGGCCAAGACCAAGTACGGCTGCCCGGACTGGATTCATCGCCGGACAAAATCCAGCCAATCGAGCGAATAACTTGAAATCACTTCGGCCCTTCATTTAAATCCCCCAGTGCCGAGGGTCATCGCCATAGCCAACCAGAAAGGAGGGGTCGGCAAAACTACGACTGCGGTGAACTTATCCGCATGCCTCGGTTCCATTGGCAAACGGGTCTTGCTCATCGACATGGATGCACAGGCCAACTGCACCAGCGGCCTTGGCCACGAGAAGACCCAGAACACCAGCCTTTACCCTGTACTGCTCGGCGAGTGCAAACTCGAGGAGCAAATCGTCGAGACTGAATTCAAAGGTGTTTCCCTGATCCCCAGCGAATTTGATCTCTGTGCTGCGGAAGTCGAATTGGCTCGTCTCTCATTTGAATCAGCCGACAAAAAGGCCCGGAAGAAATCCGAGCGACATCTGACCTGGCTCAAAGACGCGCTGAAGCCGGTGGCGAAGGGCGACGACTATGATGTCATACTCATCGACTGCCCGCCCTCGCTTGGCAAATTAACGCTGAGCGTCCTCATCGCAGCTGATGGCCTTTTGATCCCCCTCCAGTGCGAATATTATCCGTTGGAAGGCATCAGCTCGATTACCGACCTAATGGAGCAACTAAGGTCGTCGGGCGTCAATCGGACACTTGAGTTGGTCGGTGTATTGATGACCATGTTTGACAGCCGAACGAACCTGTCACGATTGGTCGTGGGAGAAGTACGGGAGCATTTCGGCGACAAGGTGTTTCGTACAGTGATCCCGCGGGCAACCCGGGTAGCCGAAGCCCCCAGCCATGGTAAGCCGATCCTGCATTACGACCCATACAGTGCCGGCTCAGCCGCCTACGAGGTCGCGGCACTCGAGTTG
>CAJXAU010000307.1 GCA_913050205.1 uncultured Verrucomicrobiota bacterium | reverse complement strand
CCCTTCCACTTGCCTTTTTGGAGATAAAGTTGGCCGAATTTGGCGATGTCCTCCGTACGCACATACAAACCGTATCCACCGATGCTCAACCCCTGCGGACTGGTCAACCACTTGGGTTTCACGATGCCAAGCGGCTTGAACAGGCGCGGCTCAAGATAGTCCACCAAATCTTCCCCGGTGGTCTTCTTGACGATCGCGCCCAGCATGTAGGAGGCAGCTGTGTTGTATCGGAAAAACGTCCCCGGTTTTTTCTTAACGGGATGCGCGAGGAATTGTTTTGCCCAGTCTACGTCGCTGTCCCTGATACGTGGCGGCCGCTCGTGCCCGGTGGACATGGTCAACAGGTCATGGATGGTCATCGCCTTGAGATTGTCGGACGGATTCTCCGGGGCGGTGTCGGGGAAATACTTCAGCACTTTATCACTGACCGACAGTTTCCCCTCAGCCTGTGCAAACCCCACGGCAGTGGAGGTGAAGCTCTTGGTGAGTGACCACATGATGTGCGGCTTGTCCGCCGACTCGGGAGCCCACCAACTTTCCGCAACCACCTTCCCGTTTCGCACCAGCATGAAACTATGGATGGTGTCGAGTTCCTTGTCAGCGGCCTTCACGAAATTGAGGATGCCGGCCGAGTCCACTCCCTGCGCCTCAGGCGTACTGCGTGGCAGGCTCTTCTCCGCGGCGACAATACTCGTTTCGCAAACAGCGGTGAGCATCAGGCCAAGCGATAAAACAATGCGTTTCACATTCATGGTAAAAGTCGGCCGGAGCGTATGCCGCGTTCCTTTTTTTGCCAGCCAAAACGATCGGCCAAGCGCTTGGCCAAGTGCGGTGAATCCCTCGGGCTTGTATTCGGGAGCAATCGGGAAGACGGTCGGGGCGTCATGAAATCCCGAATCCCTTCCCTTCTGCTTACCGTCCTGACTGCCCTACTCGCCGCTTGGCCAAGCGTGTCTCAAGCCGGTTCGTTCGCCTACATTTCGCTCGACGGGGAAAACAAAATCATCACTTATGCGGTCAACGATGCGGACGGCACGTTGAGCCGGATATCGGAGACCAAGCTGGAGGGCAGTGCCGGGCCACTGTGCACTTCGCCAAATCGCAGGTATCTCTTCGCCTCGGTGCGATCTGCCGGCAAGTTGGCCGCATTTCGCATCTCGCCCAATGACGGCAAATTGATTCACATCAATACCGTTTCAGCCGGTGTGAATCCGGCCTACGTGGCGACCGATCGTACCGGGCGACACCTGTTGACCGCCTATTATACGGAAGGAAAAATCACCTCTCACGCGATCGATAAACGCGGGCGCATCAGCGCAAAGGCGACGCAGGAACTGCCCACCGCGGACAAGGCACACGCGATCATGACCGACCGAGACAACCGGTTCGCCTACGTGCCTCACACCGGGCCGAATACCATTTTCCAGTTTCGCTTCGATGAAAAAAGCGGGCGGTTCACCGCGCTGAAACCCGCGAGGGTGAACACAGGCGAGAACACCGGGCCGCGACAGTTCGCGCTTCATCCCAAACTGGACGTGGCGTACTTCGACTACGAACAGGGCAGCGCGATCGCTGCGTTCGATGTCGATCGCAAAGATGGACAGCTCACGTTTCGCGAGCGGCTCAGCACGCTTCCAAAATCGTATCTCGGAAAAAACTCCAATGCGCGGATCGAGATCACGCCGGACGGGCGATTTCTCTACGTGGCCAATCGCGGACACAATAGTCTCGCCGGCTTTGTCGCTGATCCAAAAACAGGCGCGCTCAAGGGAACCGGGATCACCCCCACAGAAGCGGTGCCACGAGGATTCAACATCGACCCGACCGGGCGATACCTTTACGCCGCAGGACAGGCTTCCGGCAAACTGGCGGCGTTTCAGATCAATCGCGAAAACGGCAGCCTCAAGCGGTTCGCCACCTACGAGGTGGGCGAGCGACCGTGGTGGGTGCTGGTGGTGAAAACCGACTAGCGGTAGAGGCGCGTCTCGAGGCGGTTGCTGTCGTCGCCAAGGCCGATGCTCGGGAGTGCCTTCAGCGAGAACAATAAGCTGACGCTGAAGTCGTTTTTGCCGGAACGATGGTCGCGCAAGCGGAAGCGCAACGCCGAGGTCACGCTCGAAAAATCGCGGTACACGCTGTAGCTCTGCTCCTCCATCGTCCCGTCGCTGGCCTCGAACTGGTGGATCATCCGGAAGCCCCACTCCTCGTTGAGCCGATAGTACACGCGGCTATAGACGAGGTTGTTGCCCCAGCGCCAATCCTCATCGAGCAGGTTTTCAAAAAACGGGTCGTAGGGGTAGCGCTCCTTCAACTCGTCCGGCGACCAATCGCGGAGGTAGCGATGCCCCAGCGTGAGGCTCCAGCGGTCGTTCGGCAGTAGGGAGATAGTGTGATTGGACTCATTGAGCAACCGCTCGTTGGGATCATAACGCAGTTCAGATCCCAGCAGCAGCCAGGACCGCGGTTTGATTTCAAGGTCAGAATACACGTCGTTAAAGCGCGCTTCGTGCGCGACCGTTTCGAGCCGCCAATCGGTGAACAGTTCCCAGTTCAACACATCGTCCACCTCGCCCAAGCGCTTGGTTTGCAGACGGTTCCGGACACCCAAGCGCAGGACATTCCGGGAGTCGATGGTGTCAATGGAGTTGTAGTCCGGAAAATCGATCGGGCGCAGACGCAGCGAGTGCAGGTCGCGGTCGAACTGTGGCAGCTCCCACGGACGATCGCTTGGCTCCGGCACGAACACGTAGTTCATCATCGGCTGCACGATGTGCCGCAGGCCGTCAACGTCGAGTAGTGAACTCTGCGCATCGGCCCAGGTGCTGGACGCCTTAAACGACAGTTCCATGCCGGTGTTGAACACGAACCGATCCACGTCTCCCGCTTGGCCAAGCGCGGGGTCGCCGCCCGAGCGGGAGCCGTAATGAGTGAGCCGCGCACCGGCGTGCGGTGTGACGTTGAGCCAGCCGAAGTACGTCTGCGGCAGGAGCAACTGATGGTGAGTGTCGGCACGAAACGCCTCGTACTCGTCGAGGTGTAGCTGGTCATCGGACGGGCTGAAGCGAAAATGGCCAAGCGAGGATTCGCTCTCGTAAAACAACGGCGTCGAGCCAAGCCGCTGACGCAGGCCGGTCGCGCGCAACTCGGGCAACCGCTCGACAGTTTGGTAAAAGTCATCCACCTGCGGCTGGGCCAACAGGCTGAGGCTGTAGTTGTCCCAGTGTTTTCCGATCTCGATGTGCGACGCCGGCTGCGGGTTGCGGCGGAAGTCGCTCTCGAAAAAGT
>CAJXAU010000306.1 GCA_913050205.1 uncultured Verrucomicrobiota bacterium | reverse complement strand
ATCATGGCAGAAGTAACAGCAAAACTGGTTGCGGAACTCCGCAAATTGACCAGCGCAGGACTCATGGACTGCAAAAAGGCCCTGACTGAGACCGATGGTGACATCGAAAAGGCGGTTGATGTTCTCCGTGCTCAAGGCACCATCAAGGCCGCCAAGAAGGCCGATCGCGAAGCAAACGAGGGCATCATTTCTCATCACATCCAGCCTGATTCCAAGGCCGGTATTTTGGTGGAGATAAACTGCGAAACGGATTTCGTCGCCAAGAATGATTCCTTTGTGGAGTTTGCTGGTGAGGTTGCCCGACTCAAGCTCAATGAGCCGGACACGGATTTTGAGGAATTGCGTACTGCACAGGTTGCAAAGATCGGTGAAAACATCCAATTCTCCCGCGAAGCCAAGCTGGAGGTGGAGGGAACCGGCCTGATCGCAGCATACATCCACACCGGCGGAAAAGTGGGCGTATTATTGCAAGTCGGCACCGGTAAGGAAGAGACTCTAACTAATGACGAATTCAAGTCATTGGTGAAGGACATCACCCTTCACATTGCGGCGTCCGCTCCGGTGGCCGTCAATCGCGAAGATGTCGACCCCGAGTTGGTTGCCAAGGAAAAGGCGATCGCCGAGGAGCAGGCCCAAGGCAAACCGCCTCAGGCAGTCGAGAACATCGTTAACGGCAAGGTGAACAAGTTCTATGCAACTAACTGTCTCGTGGAGCAGGGCTTTGTGAAAAACCCAGACATCAGCATCAAGGATCACGTTGCATCCGTTGCCAGTGCTCTGGGCGACGAGATCACGGTAGCCAAGTTCCTCCGTTTTCAGGTGGGCGAGAGCTTCTAGTCCGGTCGAAAATAATTTGCGAAGCGGGAACCGATTGGTTTCCGCTTTTTTTATTGCCGCTTGGCCAAGTGAGATAAGCTTGGCCAAGCGCATTCTGATTGGCTAGCGTGGAGCCCCTGAGAAGTTGGAGTTGGATCCATGGAAGAAAACAACACGGAAAACCAAGCGGATGCGCTGGATAAGGCCTCGGAGAACGTGGCGCAGAAATTTGAGTCACTGCGGGAGAGTTTGCTCTCTTTGAAAGGGGAGTTCCTCGAGTGGGGCGTTGGGGAATTCTGGGCGGGAGTGCTCGTCAATACAGTGGGCGCTGCGGTACTGGTGTTCACTAGCTGGGTGGTCTATTTGATGTCCAAACGCTTTGTCCTCCGTGTCATCCGGTTTGCGTTGAGAAAAACAGACAACGATTGGGATAATATCCTGATTGAGAACAAGGTGTTCTCGCGCCTGACGAATATCGTACCGGCGATGGTGGTGCATATACTGGCCCCGGTGTTGTTTGACGGGGCGGACAGTCTTGTCGCGTTTGTGCAAGGGGCGTCGAAAGTTTATCTGGTCGTCGCGCTGCTTTTTACTTTGCAGGCGGTGCTCGCAAGTGTGCTGGAGATTTATCAGCGGTTTGATATCTCCAAGCGGATACCGATTAAGGGGCTGACTCAGGCCGTGATGCTGGTCGCTTGTTTTATCGGTGGCGTGTTCGTCATATCGATTGTGATAGGCCAAGAGGTTGGGGCACTAATGGCGGGCTTGGGGGCGATGTTCATGGGTTTCTTGTTCGTGTTCAAGGATGCGATCATGGGGTTTGTGGCTGGAATCCAGATCGCGACCAACGACACGGTGCGGAAGGGAGATTGGATCGAGATGAAAAGCCACGGTATCGACGGAGATGTCATCGACGTTTCGTTAACTACGGTGAAGGTGCAAAATTTTGACAAAACGGTGGTGAGCATTCCGGCCTCAAAATTGATTACCGACTCTTGCCGTAACTGGCGAGGCATGAAGGACTCCGGAGGACGCCGAATCAAGCGGCCGATCCGTATCGACATGCGTTCGATCCGTTTTGCCGATGACGCACTGCTCGAGAAATTTAGGCGCTTCGAGTTGCTGAAGGATTATCTCCAGTCAAAACTCGACGAGGTGAACTCCCACAACAGGACGAATAACATGGATTTGTCCGAACTTGTCAACGGGCGGCGCCTGACCAACATCGGAACCTTTCGTGCGTACATTGTGGCATACCTCAAGAACCATCCTCTGGTTCGGCAGGATCGCACGTTTTTGGTTAGACAACTTGAGCCCGGCGACAACGGTCTGCCGATCGAGATTTACATCTTCACGAACACAACAGTCTGGGCGGATTATGAGGCGATCCAAGGGGACATTTTTGACCACCTGCTTGCGGTAATACCGGAATTCGATCTGGCACCGTTCCAGAATTCCACTGGTAAAGAGTCAGTCAGTGGAACGCTCGATGTGACGATGATGAACGGTTGACCATCGCTTGGCCAAGGGCGACTCCGAACTTGCCAGCGCCGGCTCCGCTTGGCCAAGCTCTCCGCGTGCAAACATTGACAGCGGAATGCGTGTTGGATGCCAAGGCAGTCCTCGGTGAAGGTCCCGTGTGGCGGGCGGAAACCCGGGATTTGGTCTGGGTGGATATCGAGAGTGCCAAGGTGAACTGCTTCGATCCTTCGAGCGGCGAAAACAGAACATGGGACGTAGAGGAAAAGGTGGGCTTGGCCGTGCCGGCTCAAAGCGGCGACCTGATCTTGGGTATGACGGTTGGTTTGACCCGTTTGAATCTCGAAAGCGGCAAGGTGACGCCGATCATTGACCCGGAAAAAGACCTTCTGAATAACCGTTTCAATGACGGCAAGGTGGACCCCGAGGGGCGACTTTGGGCAGGGACGATGGGGCTTGATGAGGCTCCGAACGTCGGCAGTCTCTACCGGCTCAATCGAAATCAGTCAGCGGACAAGTTATTTGGCCAAGTGAGTATTTCCAACGGCATGGCTTGGTCGGCTGATCAAAAGACGTTTTACTACATCGATTCACCCACTAGGCAGGTCGCTGCGTTTGACTGCGACATGGAGGCGGGGACAGTCTCAAATCGACGCGTCGCATTCGAATTACCCGAGGGGATGGGCTATCCCGATGGGATGTGCATCGACGATGAAGGGATGCTTTGGGTGGCTCTGTGGCAGGGTTGGGGTGTGGCTCGATTTGACCCAAGCGGGGAACTGCTTGGCAAAATCGACGTGCCAGTCGAGCGGGTGACGTCGTGTTGTTTCGGAGGAGACAACTGGGACGAATTGTACATCACGACGGCCAGTCGTGATCTCGACGAGTCCGGGAAGATGGCACAGCCACAGGCGGGCGGGGTGTTCCACTGCAAACCGGGAGTAGGCGGACCGCCGACCAATCTGTATTTGGGTTAGTCCGCGACGCTCTCT
>CAJXAU010000305.1 GCA_913050205.1 uncultured Verrucomicrobiota bacterium | reverse complement strand
CCTGTGCCTCCGCGACAGTGTCCCTTCCGAAGTGGGAAACCCCGAGGTGATACCACGCGACGGCGCTGTCGGGGGCGGCTTGTGTTGCGTTTTGAAAACAGTGGTGTGCCCAATCGGGGCGATCGTTCTCAGTCCAAGAGGTGCCGAGTTGCCCCCAAGTGTTAGCGGCATCATTGGGGTGTTCCAAGATGGTATTGGCAGTTTCTAGTATGCTCTCGATTGTGCTGCGAAGTTCGCTCGGGATTTGTTCCAACCAAGCGGCTTGGGCGGATTCATCTAGCAGTAAGGCCCAGTGGAGGAAACTGTTTTGTGCGGCGGCGTTTTCGCCAATTTTGAGTGAATAAACGGCCTAATCCCAAACCTGTTCTGGAGTCGGCCTGTTCGGATTATCCGTCATGGGCCAAGCGCTTGGCCAAGCGGCTTATTGCGGCCACTGACCTTGGACAATCGGCACGGTTTTCAGCTTGGTCGGATCGACGACCACGTGCTTGATGTTCGTGCGGTTGTGCGTGTAGGTGATGTGCACATTACCGTCGCTGGTCTGAATGACTGCGGGGTAGGAATACTCGCCGGGTTGATTCTCAAGCACCAGCGCGCCTTCCCACTCCTTGCCGTTTGAAGAGACGGACACGTTGAGCGGGGAGCGCCCACTGCGGGTGTGGTTGTATACGAGCAACGCGCGGCCGTCGGCCAACACCGTTCCATCGGCACCGGCGTTGGGGTTGGGCAGTTGAGTGCGGCGCATACGGGTCCATTTGCCTCCGCCGTTGGTGCTCCAGCATTCGGTCAGACGACCGGACTTTGAGCGGCACAATGCCTGGATTGATCCATCCGGGTATTGCAGCAGAGTCGGTTGGATGGCGGCAAAATCGAGTGGGGAGTTGAGTGGCTTGCTTTTGCTCCAGTAGCGGTTTTGGATGAACTTCTCCACCTGCACACGCCAGCCGGCGTCCTCGAGGCTGGCGCCGCATAGTAGCGTTCGGTTGGAGAGTTCGATCGGCTTGTTTTTCACCGGGCCAACAAATCCCTCGGGCAGACGGATCGGTTTTTTCCAGGTGACGCCATCATCGTCGGAGCGTTTCATCATGCCCCACCAGCGGGTGGGGGAGGGGCCGACCTTGTAAAAGAGAATCAGCGAGCCGGTGGACTGCTTGAACAGCACCGGGTTCCAGCAGGCTTGCTGCGTCCGGTTCTTGGGATTGACGCCGTCGGCCACCACCTCCGGCCTGGACCAGCCGTTCCCGGTGTTGCGGGACATCCAGATGACCACGTCGCGTGCCTTCTCTTTGGTGCCGCCAAACCAGGCGGTGGCGAGGCCGCCCTCGATCTCGACGATGGTGGAGGCGTGCACCTCGGCGACCGGCATTTTTTCGGCGATCATTTCACTGCCGTAGAGGCCGGGTTGGTTGTCGAGCGGATTGGCCACGTCGATATTCACGGTTGCGTCGTCGGCACTGACGATTTCCACGTTGTCCTGGGCACTGGGCAGCAGGGGCAACGTGGTCAACGCGGCGAGTACAGCCAAGCGCTTGGCCAAGGTTGAGATATTCCGGATCATATCTGGTTATGGGACGCACGGCGGCGGACTCTGTTCAAAAACCAACCTCCATGCATGGCGGTTCATGCTGCCGAATTGGAGGCCAAGGTCAATTCAGAAAAGCCTGTTTCTCGGATAAAATGCAAAAAAGTTGGCCAAAGACTGGTCCTCACGCCAGAATGCGCCGCCTTTTGCCCGATGAGTACAGGCGGAAACAACGGTAGCCGCGTCAGCCTTGACGTGGTGGTGCAGAACAAGCTGGGGCTACACGCCCGGCCGGCTTCGATGTTCGTCAAGCTGGCCGCCCGGTTTGAATGCGAGATTTTTGTTGAAAAAGAAGGCGAAGAGGTCAACGGCAAAAGCATCATGGGGCTCATGATGCTCGCGGCTGGCCCAGGCACCACGCTGACGTTGCACGCCGAGGGGGGCGATGCCGGCCAGGCCCTCAGCGAGTTGGAACAGCTCGTGATCCGTAATTTCGAGGAGGAGTAACCCCTCCTTTTTCCCATGTCCGACAGCGAATTCGATATCAAATACGTCGCCAATCTGGCGCGAATCGCCCTGACTCCCGAGGAAGAGGCCCGCTTGGGCTCGCAACTCGGCGATATTCTTGGCTACGTGAAAAAACTGGAGGAACTCGACGTCAGCGACGTGGAGCCGATGGCCCATGCCGTGCCGCTGGACAACGTCCTACGCGCCGACGAGGTGCAGCCGTCCATCACCAACGAGGAAGCCATGGCCAACGCGCCAAACAAAGCCAACGGCCTGTTCGTGGTACCGAAGATCGTCGAATGATGCTGCACGAACTCACCCTCACCGAACTGACGGCCAAGCTCGCGGCCAAGGAGGTGTCCTCCCGCGAAGCCATGCAGGCATGCCTCGACCGCATCGATGCCGTTGATGGCAGCATCAACGCCTTCATGAGCATCGATCGCGATGATGCGCTTGGCCAAGCGGACACCGCCGACGAGCGCTTGGCCAAGGGCACGACCCATGCGGAGCAGCCGCTGCTCGGTGTGCCGATTTCGCTCAAGGACATTTTTTGCGTCAAGGATCAGCCGGCCAATTGCTCGTCAAAAATTCTCGGCAACTTTCGATCACCCTACGACGGCACGGTCGTCCAAAAACTTCGCGAGGCCGGGGCGGTCATCTTTGGCCGGGTGAACATGGACGAGTTCGCCATGGGCAGCTCGACGGAAAACTCGGCATTTGGCCCGACCGGTAATCCGTGGGATGCCGAACGTGTGCCGGGCGGATCCAGCGGTGGCTGCGCTGCCGCAGTCTCGGCACAGGAATGTTTCGGCAGCATCGGTACCGACACCGGCGGTTCCATCCGCCAACCGGCTGCCCTCTGTGGCTGCGTTGGCATCAAGCCGACCTACGGGCGGGTGTCGCGTTACGGTGTCGTCGCATTTGCCTCGTCACTCGATCAGGTCGGCCCAATGGGCAAAAACGTGCGAGACACAGCGACGCTGTTGCACGCCATCGCCGGGCATGACCCGAAAGACTCCACCAGCGTTCCCGCCGACGTGCCGGACTACGCCGCCGGACTGGAGGGAGACGTCAAGGGTATCAAGCTGGGCCTGCCGAAGGAATATTTGGGCGAGGGGATCGACCCCGAGGTTCGGGCGGCATTCGAGGCGGCGGTGAAACAGTACGAATCGCTGGGTGCCGAGATCGAGGAGGTGAGCCTGCCCCACGCCGAGTACGGCGTGGCGACCTACTATATTTTGGCCACGGCCGAGGCCAGTG
>CAJXAU010000304.1 GCA_913050205.1 uncultured Verrucomicrobiota bacterium | reverse complement strand
AAATCGTGACTAAAACAAGTCCGTCATCACCTGCCAACGCGCGGGCTTTCCGGATCAGGCTCAAGTGTCCCTCGTGCAGGTTGCCCATTGTGGGCACCACGACGATCGGGCGCGCGCTTGTTGATATCGTGGCACGTTGGATTGACTTGGGAGAGCGAACGACTTTCAAGGTGCTTGATTCAGGCCAGTTGACTTGAGTCCGGCGACTGTTCCACGGAACGGGCCATCAGCCAAAGTAGGTCGGAGAGCCGGTTGAGATAAACGACCGCTTGTGAGCTTTCGTTGGTCTCGGGCGAACGGAGGGCGACCGTGCTGCGTTCCGCGCGGCGACAGATCGTGCGGGCCATGTCGAGGTTGGCAGAGGCGACCGTGCTGCCCGGCAAGGCCCAGCCCTTGAACGCCAGTCCGTTGGCTTCATGTTCGGCGATCCATGAGTCGAGTTGGAGGGTGTCATCCTTAGTGAGTTTATCGAACTTGCTTGTGGCGTAATGCTCCGAATCCTCCGGTAACGTGGCAAGTTCACCCATGAGTGAGATCAATGATTTTTGGATCGTCTCGAGTCTGGAATTCTCTTTTGTGCCTTGAAGGTTCGCCCGGGCTAGGCCGATGGCGGCGTTTAGTTCATCGACATCGCCACAGGCGGCGATTCGTGGATCGCCTTTGCTAGTGCGCCTAGAAAAAAGTAGTCCGGTCTCGCCGTTGTCGCCGGTTCGGGTCGTGATACTCATCAACTGCGAAACTTTGGCCGCTTGGCCAAGCGGCGTAAAGCGAAAGCGCTTTCAGTCTTGCCCGGTGGGTCTTGGGTTCTCAACATACAGCAGTGCAGACTGGTATCGGGAAACTTGGTGATAAGGAGAAACAATTGTTTTCCTCCTCCGAACTATACCTGATCGGCGAGGGTAACGAATTGCTGCTCTATGACAAACTAGGGGCGCAGTTTCGGGAGGTCAATGGGATGCAGGGAGTGGTGTTCTCCGTGTGGGCGCCCAATGTGCAAAAGGTCAGTGTGACCGGCGACTTTAACGAATGGAATCCCGAGTCGCACCCGATGTGTCGGCAGGGCGATGCCGGGGTGTGGGCGGTTTTCGTTCCCCATGTGGGGCAGGGGGCACACTATAAATTCCACCTTGTTAACGCGCTTGGCAAGGTGGTTGAGAAAACCGACCCTATGGGACGCTTCTTCGAGCAGGCACCAAAGAACGCAGCGATTGTTTGGGATACCGCTCAATTCAAGTGGACGGACGAAGTATGGTTGACTGCACGAGCGGAACGAAATCCCTTCGAATCGCCCATGAGTATTTACGAGGTGCACCTTGGCTCATGGCGAAAACACAACGACGCTGAGTCACTTTCGTACCGCGATCTTGCGACTGAACTGGTCGGTTACGTGACGCAGATGGGTTTCACGCATGTCGAGTTTTTGCCCGTGGCTGAGCACGCCTATTATCCGTCGTGGGGCTATCAGGTGACTGGTTTTTTTGCGCCAACGAGTCGCTACGGGACACCTGACGATTTTGCCGCGTTGGTGGATGCGCTGCACGCGGCCGGCATCGGCGTGATACTCGACTGGGTGCCGGCGCATTTTCCGAAGGACGATTATGCGTTGGCCCGCTTTGATGGAACGGCACTTTACGAGCACGATGATCCGCGTCGCGGTGAGCATCCGGACTGGGGGACTTATATTTTCAACTACGGCCGGGACGAGGTGCGTAATTATCTCACCGCTAACGCACTTTACTGGTGCGATCGTTTTCATGTGGATGGATTGCGTGTCGATGCCGTGGCCTCGATGCTTTACCAGGACTATTCGCGCGAGGAGGGACAGTGGATACCGAACGAACATGGCGGTCGCGAGAATCTGGAGGCGATCGGTTTTCTGCAGCATGTGAACCACCATGTGCTCACGCGTCATCCGGGCACGGTGATGATTGCCGAGGAGTCGACCTCATGGCCGAAAGTGTCGCGTCCGCCCGGCGACGGTGGGCTGGGCTTTTCGTTCAAATGGAACATGGGCTGGATGCACGACAACCTGAGTTTTCTCGCTCAGGATCCGGTCAACCGCAAGTGGCACTTTGACAAGACGACCTTCGGGATGTTGTACCATTTCGGCGAAAACTTCGTCTTGCCTCTGTCGCATGATGAGGTGGTGCACCTGAAGGGTTCGCTGCTCGGCAAGATGCCGGGCGACGACTGGCAGCGCTTCGCCAACCTTCGTTTGTTGCTTGGCTATCAATGGCTGTTCCCGGGAAAGAAACTCCTTTTTATGGGCGGCGAAATTGCAGAGGCCGGTGAGTGGTGCGAGGATCGCGGGTTAAACTGGAAAGCGGCAAGCGACGGTTCGCCAAATCAGGGCGTGCAAAATTGGGTGCGCGATCTCAACCATTTTTATCGGGAACAACCGTCGCTTTGGGAGGCTGATTTTGATCCGGTCGGTTTTCAATGGGTGAACTGCAACGACCGGGAAAACTCGGTTCTCACCTTCATTCGTAACGCCAAGTCGGGCGGTGCCGCGTTGCTCGTGGCGGTAAATTTCACACCGGTGCCGCGAAGCGACTACCGGGTGGGCGTGCCGGAGGGCGGCCACTGGGAGGAGATGCTCAACAGCGACGCGGCCATTTACGGCGGAACGAATGTTGGCAACGAGGGCTGCCGCGAGTCTGTTGCCGAACCAAGCGATGACATGGCGCAGTCGTTGAAGGTAGAGTTGCCGCCGCTTGGTGTGGTTGTGTTCCGCTTGGCCAAGCGATGAGCGGCGTGGCGACAGCGTTGTCGGGCTTGGCCAAGCGCGGCCTGGCACTGGTTTATCCGGAAGTCTGCCAATTGTGCCGCGACGAACCTGCACAGCCGGCGGACGGCTACGTCGGCACGGATTGTCTCGAGAAGATGAAACCAATCGAGGCGCCGTTCTGCCGCCGCTGCGGCCAGCCGTTTGAGGGGGAGATCACGGGCGAGTTCGAATGCACGAACTGCCGTGAGATGAAGCTGCGCTTTGAGTTCGCCCGCGGCGTGATGCGCGGTTCAGCAGAAATGATGGATGCAGTCCACCGGTTCAAATATCAACAGGCACTTTGGCTGGAGCCGTTGTTTCGGCGGTTGTTCGCCGAGATGGCTGTGGAACAAATCCGCTCGTGGCGGGGCGATTGCCTTGTGCCGGTGCCGCTTCATCCGGTACGGTTTCGCGAGCGCGGGTTCAACCAGGCGGAGACGCTGTGTCACAACCTGAGCCGTGACACCGGCCTGATCGTGTTGACCCGCGCCGTGAAACGCATTCGCGTAACCCGAACACAGGCGTTGCTCT
>CAJXAU010000303.1 GCA_913050205.1 uncultured Verrucomicrobiota bacterium | reverse complement strand
TGTCGATGCACTCGAACAGTCATCTCGGCGTATCACTGATGGCGATGGCGCATGTTGCATCCGCCACATCACACCTGACCTATGCCTGCGACACTCATTATCCCTGGCAGTCCGCAGTCGATGAGATTGCCGAGGGGGGGCGCATCCCGATCGTTAACGGTTGCGTGACCATCCCAGACAAACCGGGGCTGGGAGTCTCTCTGGATTACGATCAACTCGAGCGCGGTAAGGAACGCTTCCTGACCTGCCCCTATCGAAAGCGCGACGACGAGGCTGAAATGCGCAAGCACGTCGATCCTGAATGGACACGAAAGCTGCCTCGCTGGTAACGAATTTAAAAATGAATCCACAGGAACTTTGTTCAAAACTCAATGGCGTGATCGGTTTTCCGGTTACCCCGTTCAAAGACGATCATTCACTCGACCTTGATGGCCACCGCGACAATGTCCGATACATGCTCGAGCAGCCGATGTGCGCGTTGGTCGCGGCCGGTGGGACTGGTGAATTGTACTCGCTGGATCCCGACGAGGTTCGACAGGTGGTCGAGGCGACCATCGAGGAGGCGGCAGGCCGTGCTCCGGTGATCGCCGGGGTGGGGTTCGCCGGTGGCTTGGCCAAGCGCTTGGCCAAGCAGGCAGCCGACTCCGGGGCCGACGGCGTGTTGGCCTTTCCACCCTACTATCCAAATGCCGAAATGGATGGGCTGGTTGATTACTACTCCGACATTGCCGACGCCAGTGGCCTCGGGGTGTTGGTGTACAGCCGTGATTGGGCGCACTACACGCCCGCACAGGCCGAACGCCTGGCTTCGATTCCAAATGTTGTCGCGTGGAAGGATGGTTCGGCGGATATCCGCCGTTACCAGATGATTCGCGAGCGGTTGGGCGACAAACTGCATTGGGTCGGCGGTGCGGGAGATGACATGGTGCCCGGCTATTACGGCATCGGAGTACGCGCCTACACATCAAGCATTTCTGCGGTGGCACCAAAACTCTCGATCAAGCTGCACGAACTCGGCGTGGCTAAGGCGACGGATGAATTGAACCAGCTCATCACCGAGCACGTGGTGCCACTGTACGCGTTGCGAACCAAGCGCAAGGGCTATGAAGTGTCCGCGATGAAAACGATGCTCAACATGCTTGGCCTGAGCGGCGGCGTGGTGCGGCCACCGCTGGTGGAGGTCACCGAGGCCGAGCAGGAAGAACTGCAGGCCATCCTCGATGGCTGGCGAAAGGCCGGTTTCCTCGATCGATAAGTTGAACTGATGACCGCCGCGTTCCTTGCGACCATTCTGTTTGCGCTGTCGGCGGTTTCGGGAAAGCGTCTCTCACATTACCTCACGGCTGTTGAGGCAAACGTCGCCCGTTTTCTTATCGCGGCGGTGTTTCTCGGTATCTATTCGCACGCGTTCGGGGTGGGGCTTGGCGGCGGCGCACTGGGGATGTTTTTCATCAGCGGCATCGTCGGTTTTGGTCTCGGCGATTACGGCCTGTTTCAAGCCTACCGCATCATCGGTTCCCGCTTGGCAATGGTGATGACACAATGTTTGGCCGCGCCTTTCGCCGCGACGTTGGAGTGGCTTTGGCTGGGGGAGGCACTTTCCTTCGGTCAGGTTCTGGCCGGGATTGGCATTTTGATTGGTGTCGGATTGGCATTGGCTCCCGGTGACACCGGGCAGATAGACAAGGCGCGTTGGAAGATTGGAATTTTCTGGGGCTTAATCTCCGCGATTGGTCAGGGCGGCGGCGCGGTACTCAGCCGTAAAGCCGGTTCGATGGTCGCAGAGGGTGTGACTGTGGACGGGCTGTCTGCTGCTTATCAGCGAGTTCTCGGGGGATTGGCGGTCATGATTTTGATCTTCGCGTGGCAACGGTTGATTTCCGCGAAACGCAATGGTGCAAACATCCGAGCCGGGGTGATCCCGGCAAAAATGAAGTGGATCATCTTACTTCTGTTGGCCAACGCGCTGTGCGGCCCCACGCTTGGGGTGGGGGCCTATCAATGGGCACTCAATGTGGATGATATACCGTCGGGAATCGTTCTTTCTGTGGTTGCACTGGCGCCGTTAGTGATTATCCCGTTTTCGATGAAATTTGAGGGTGAACGGCCCACAGTTCGTTCATTGATCGGTTCCGTCGTTGCGGTTGCCGGTGTCATATTGATGACCAATCTGGTGGAAAAATGAATGGCTCTGACGCTCCTCGCATTCTGGTCATTCGCGGTGGAGCGATTGGTGATTTTGTCCTGACCCTCCCGGTGCTGGCCGCGCTTCGTGATCGTTTTCCAAAAGCCGAGTTGGAGATTCTGGGCTATCCTCGAATTGCCACAATGGCGGTCGAGGCGGGCCTCGTACGAGCCGTCCATGCACTGGAGTCACCCGGTCTCGCAATGTTTTTCACACCGAATGGTGCGTTCGATTTGGAGTGGCGTGAGTTCTTCGCCCGATACGCCATCATTGTTTCCTACCTGTTCGATCCGGATGGCGTCTTTGAGGAAAACGTGAAGTCATGCGGAGTGGGGCAATTCATCGCGGCCAAGTATCGGCCCGATGAAACCAAGTCGATCCACGCGAGTGAGGTGTTTTTAAAACCGCTGGAGCAATTGACCATCTTTGACGGCGACCCGATCGCCCGGCTCGAGTTGCCCGGCTTGGCCAAGCGGGAAAACTGCCTCGCCATGCACCCCGGCAGCGGAAGCGATGACAAAAACTGGCCGGAGGAAAACTGGCGTTCGCTGATTGAGTATCTGCTCTCCAATACCTCGCTGCAATTGCTTTTGGCCGGCGGAGAGGCGGAGGGTGAGAAGCTGAGCCGCTTGGCTGATGGATTGCCGGCGGAGCGTTTGGAGCTCGCCGAGCATATGCCGTTAAACCGCTTGGCCAAGCGCTTGGCCAAGTGCTGTGGCTTCGTTGGACACGACTCGGGAGTGACGCATATCGCCTCCGCGCTTGGCCTGCCGACATTGGTGCTTTGGGGGCCAAGCCGTGAGGCAATCTGGCGGCCGCTTGGCGAGCGGGTGCGGGTGTTGAATCGCGAAAACCAGCTCGCCAACATCACGATCGAAAACGTGATAGATGAGTTAAATGCGCTTGGAATGGAGTCCGGTTAGAGGCGGTTTAACCGAACCGACTCGATGCGATTGCCCGGGCCAGCTTTAATCTCGACGAACTCCGCGCAAGCACCGGGCTCAAATCCGTCGGGCAATTTCGCAAACTGCGCTGGGATTGTGCTGTAGTGTTTCCAAATGTCCTGCCAGTCGCAGCGAAGCATGTCAGCGGCGTGGCGAATGGCATTGATCGGAGTCAG
>CAJXAU010000302.1 GCA_913050205.1 uncultured Verrucomicrobiota bacterium | reverse complement strand
CTCTTAATTTTCGAATCCCGTCGCTTATGGCGGCATCTTCCTCCTCGGTATCGAGTCGAGGGTTGATCTTCGTCAAAACGAGGCTGCTCCCTGCGTAGGATTCGTATTGCTCGAGCAAATCCTCGATCCGTTTACGGTGTTGATTTACAAACACCGGAACCCCTTTGTCGTTGGTGATGTATAGACGAATCTCAAGTGCGCTTGCGTCAGCGTCGTCACCCCGATCCTCCTCCAGTTTGTCGAGCAATTTCTTGGTGCCCTCCGAGAGGGTGTAAAGATTGCCCTCGGTCATATCCACCTTGAACTTGAACTGGGTCGTGATGACATTGAAGAGAATCACACAAAGCAGGACGATGAGTGCCCCTCCCACTGAGTTCAGGAAAACAGAGAATTTGGTTTCTTTTTTCATTGATCGTTTCTCCCTTTTTTTGAGTTACGCGCGCAGGCCCCTGATGATGACGTTTGTCGCGAACAGCGGGAAACCGATCACGGACAAAAAGTAGATGATCGACCGGCTATCGATCTGCCCGTCGTTAAACTGTTCGACGTTCGGTATGACACTGAACGCAGCGACGAATTCCACGAAGGCTCTCGGCGCAACCACCTCCACGTTATCCGTCACAGGGGGGTAGCCGCACAGCACCAGGAAGAGGCAGATCACCACCGAGAGAATGAAGCTGATCACCTGGTTCCGGGTGAATGCAGACGTCATGCTGGTGATGGAGAGGTATGCCCCGGCGAGGAAAAAGCTGCCGATGTAGCTGGTGAAAATCATGTTGTGATCCGGGTCGCCGAGGTACGACACCGTGATCCAGATCGGAAACGTCAGCGCCAGCGCCAGCGTCAGAAAAATCCACGAGGCGAGGAATTTGCCGATGATGCAGTGCCACAGGGAGATGGGCATCGTGAGCAGCAATTCCATGGTGCCAAGCCGGCGTTCCTCGGACCAAAGTCGCATGCCCACCGCCGGTACGAGGAACAGGTACAGCCACGGGTGCCAGTAGAAAAACATCCTCAACGTCGCCTGTCTGTTCTCGATAAACTGGGTCAACAGAAAGGTGAACGCCCCGGTCATTAACAGGAAGATGACCAGGAACACATAGGCCACCGGTGAGTTGAAATAACCGGCCAGCTCCCGTTTTGTGATCGTCCAAATATTACTCATTTTTTTAAATTACTTGGTTTCGGTTTCGGACAAAGTGATGTTGCGGAAGACATCGTCCAGACGCCCTTCCTCTTGCTTGATCTCGCTGACCTTCCAATTGTTCTGGGAGGCCGTGTCAAAGATCGCTTGGCCAAGCTCTCCGTTGGCTCCACCTTTCTTCGGGAAAACTCGGGCAACGATGTTCGGTGCCTTGTCATTCACGAGCGTGACCTTGGCCGCCTGAACGATCGTTCCGAGTTTGTCGCGGACGACGCCTGCCTCTGCACCGCTTACGCAGACGACGTAGCTGTCGGCCAGTTCCGACTTGGCCTTCAGTTCGTCCGGTGTGCCGTTAGCCACGACCTTGCCTTGGTCGATGATAATCGCCCGGGTGCAGGCCGCCTCCACCTCCTCGAGGATGTGGGTGGAAAAAATGATCGCCTTCGACTGGCCCATGCGGCGGATGAGCATCCGCATCTCATGTTTCTGGTTTGGGTCAAGGCCATCCGTCGGTTCGTCCATCACAAGGATGTCCGGATCGTGAATGATCGACTGTGCGAAACAGGTGCGGTGCCGGTAACCCTTCGAGAGGGTATCGACGCTTTGGTGACGCACCTGTTCAAGGAAACACATCTCTATGGCACGGTCGATCGCCTTGGCCTTGTCTGCGCCGCTGATGCCGCGCACCTCGGCGCAGAAACCGAGGAAACCTTCCACAGTCATGTCCGTGTACAGCGGCGCGCTTTCCGGCAGGTAGCCGATCAGGCGCTTGGCCTCGATGGGATTCTCGGTGATGTCATGATCTCCCACGTAGGCTACGCCTGCGGTGGGCGGGATGTACCCGGTGATCATTCTCATCGTGGTGGATTTGCCTGCGCCGTTAGGCCCAAGGAAGCCAAGGATTTCTCCCCGTTCAACGGTGAACGAGACATCATCCACGGCGACCTTTGCCCCGAACGCCTTGCTCAGATTCTCGACTTTGATCATTTCAATTCAGTTCACTTTTGGAACACCCGGCCAAGCGCTTGGCCAAGCGATGGGAGGCTCATTTTTCCCAATTGTTCCATTTCCTCCCAAAAAGGGCCGGAAATTCTACCCCGCTTGTCAAGGGGTTTCGCCACGTTCGACGCAAAAAAAATGAGTGCGTTCAAAAATGGGCATCACCGGCTGGATGGCGCCAAAACGCAGGCTTTCAGTTGTCCACAAAAACAGTCACACTTTCCGTCGCAGCGTTGGGGCAGGCGAATGATCTTCAGGGCAAACAGGTTGGGGTTTGGCAGCCAGGCGATTCTTCAGGGCAGAAGTCTCGCCTTGTTGTGCTGGTGGGGTTTCGCCGCCCATGCGCTTGGCCAAGCGCAGCCACCCAAGCCACCTAGCCCGGTGACCGCACCTGCCAAGCCGCCCAAGCCGGTGTTGCCGCCGCGAACCGTGACGCCGAAGCCAAAGGATTCAAAACCGGCCTTGCCCACCCGTTTACCGGAAAACATCAACCGCCTGCTCAAGCACCGTGCCGGATATAAGACGGCCAACAGCCAGTCCGGTCAATTCGTGGTCTTCGGCCCGATCTCACCCGAACGCCGGGGAGGGATCCTCGATGTCAACGCGGACACGATACTTATCGCACCCGACCACGTGGCGGTGGCTGCGGATCGATTGAGGTTCGCCATCCTGAAACAATTGGGCGTGCGGCCGTACCTCGGAGGGAAAATCAAAATCAAACTCGACCCGACAATGCCACCCAAGGCGACCGTGACAGTGGTGACTGTGCGGCATCTTTCCGGCTACACGTACGAGCTAACGCTGCCCTGCGAGATTGATGCCCCAAAGCTGGTTCGAGCCCTCGTGCAGGTGACCTTGCTGGACTTGGCAAATCGCAAACCGCAATTGCGTGACACGGAGATTCCGTTTTGGCTGACAGTTGGTTTCACGCAGATGGTAATGACTCAGCCAGACCTCGTGCTCGTTATCAAAAAACCGGAGTTCGAGGGAGAGGGGGTGGCGACCGAGGAGGTGATTCGCACCGTGCGCCGCCACGACTCACTGGCCGGGGTTCGCGCCCGGTTGAACGGTCGACGCGCGTTTGACTTTAGCGAGATTTCCATGCCGTCTCCGTCGCACTTGCGGGGCGAAAACTGGAAGGACTTTCAGGCGTGCTCGCACCTGCTGGTGA
>CAJXAU010000301.1 GCA_913050205.1 uncultured Verrucomicrobiota bacterium | reverse complement strand
CGGCTGCGCGCTCGCCCTTGCCGGCAACACGCTTTTTGTCGGCAGCGCCGGCAAGATCGCCGCCCTAAACGCAAGCACCGGCCGGGTACTTTGGAGCGACAAAGTGCCGGACCGGGCACTGGGCTTGGCCGTAGCCAATGGCGCGTTGTTGGTGAGTACCGACACCGGTGCAATCCTGAGCTTCGGACAGGCCAGCGACCAACCAAGCGCATGGATTTTATTTTGAAATGGGAAAACTAAAAGCGATCACATTTGATCTATGGGACACACTCGTCATTGACGATTCCGATGAAGAAAAGCGGGAGGAACGCGGTTTACGTTCGAAATTCGACGAACGCCGCCATCTGCTTTGGGAGGCACTAAATGGTGTCGAGTTGATCGAACCGGAGACTGTGCAGCTGGCCTACAATGTCGGCGATGCCGCGTTCAACAAGGTCTGGAAGGAACATCACATCACCTGGCCAATCGCTGATCGACTGCGGGTCATCCTCAAGGGGCTTGGCCGCGAACTGCCACCAGACGTATTCGAGGCCGTCGTCCGGGCGCATGAGGAGATGGAGGTCGATATCCCACCCGACGCCATGCCCGGCGCGGCACCTGTACTTGAGCGCTTGGCCAAGCGCTACAAACTCTGCATCGTCTCAGATGCCATCGTGACGCCGGGGCGTGGCCTTCGACGGTTGCTGGATAATCACGGCTTGGCCAAGCCGTTCAGCGGATTCGCATTTTCTGACGAGGTCGGCCACAGCAAACCGCACCGTAAAATGTTCGATTCCGCAGCGAACCAACTCGGGGTCGGGATTAGTGAAATGTTGCACATTGGCGATCGCGATCACAACGACGTCAAGGGCCCCCAGCAACTGGGAATGAAGGCAATCCTATTCACCGCCTCACGCAACGTGGATCGGGACAACACCACGGCGGACGCGGTTTGTGATTCGTTTGAAGATCTGGAAGCCGCGATCGAGCGACTCGACGCTTAACGGCGCATGCCTGGCAGAACGAGGTGATTGATCCAATTTCTTACCTCGACCGTACGCAGCGACTCGTCCAGAACGTCAGGCTTAAGATTCAGCGACTCGACTAAATCATCACGGGTCGGGCCAGCAAAAAGTGACTCCAGTTTGTCAATGTGCGCCAATCCCTCGGCCTCATTGGCGAAGAACCCCAATCTGACTAGTTTCTTCAATCGGCAAAACATCAACCGAGCCATCTCGTGCAAATCGTATTCAGGATGATATTGCAGTCCCCAAAACTCGGTGCCCTCATGTGTTACAGCCACTGCCTGCACCCTGGTGAAATCGTTGCCAGAAAGGAGTGTTGAACCGTTTGGCAATACTGTCACCTCGTCGTCATGACTGGTGAAAGCGTCAAATATATCAGGTTTACCCTCGTATAATGGATGTTCTCGTCCCGCTTCCGTGAGAGAAATATCCTTGGCGATTCCCATCTCGCGGCCATTCGGATTCAGTGCCACCTCACCACCCGCCGCCACAACCGCGATCTGTGCCGCCCAGCAACTTCCGAACGCCGGCACACCATTTCGGAAACATTCCCGTGCAAATTCTATCTGCACCTCCACGTCCGGTTTGCCGGAAAATACGCATGAACTGCATCCCGTCCAGGCGATCCCGTCGTACTCCCGAATCGCTTCGCCAAGCGGGAGTGAAACCCCGGGGTCGGCGGGAAAAATCACATCACACTCTGAACCAGCCGGAGCATTTTTCCGGAGCATGGACACGTACAGGTCTGCAGCCAAACTGGCACCTCCCGCCTGCAACTCCTCTCGGGCCATCCGAGTGTAGCCGTCGATAACCAGAAATCTGGGGGCACTATTTTGCATCCCACTCATCCGGCGGCCAATGAATGGATATTCATCTCCTCCAACACCTCACCCACTTGGGCGACCAATTGATTCATGTCCTCCGGATGAACGTCTCCGATGCTGCCAATCCGGAAGCATTGTGCATTTGAAACCTTGCCGGGATAAATGACGAATCGCCTTGCCTTGAGAGCATCATAAAATGTCTGAAAGTCGAATCGGTCGGGTTCGGGATAGTAAAACGAGGTGATGATCGGTGATTGAACTTCATCCCCGAGCAAGGTCTGAAAACCAAGTGACCGCATTCCTTCCACCATCGTTTTCTGGTTGGCAAGATATCGTGCGTGGCGTGCCTGGACCCCGCCCTCTGCCTCAAGTTCGTTGAGCGCACAGGCGAAGGCATTCACAACATGAGTCGGCGACGTGAATCGCCATTTCCCTCCCTTGGTTTCCATCTCATTCCACTGGTCGAACAAGTCCAGGCTGTGCGAGCGCGCACGACCCCGGGTCGACTCAAGCGCACCGTGATCTGCCACGACGAAACCGAATCCCGGCACGCCTTGGATGCACTTGTTCGCGGAGGAAATGAGGTAGTGTGCTCCGGTGGATTCCATGCTCAGCGGGATACCCCCGAACGAAGACATCGCATCGAGGATAAACTCCCGCCCATGCCGCCGAACCATCTCGCCGACCGACTCGACCGGATTGAGCATTCCAGTCGTCGTCTCACAGTGCACCATCGCAACGTGGGTAATCGCTTTATCTGCGGTCAACATCGTTTCCACTTGGCCAAGGTCAGTTGGCTCGGTCTCCGCTTGGCCAAGTTCAACAGTATCGATGCCAAGCATCCGGGCGATGGTCGTGATGCGTGCGCCGTAGGCGCCGTTGTTCAACACAAGCAGTTTGCCATCGGCTGGAATCACCGAACCGATCACCGACTCGACCGAAAACGTCCCGCTGCCTGGCATGAGTACCGAGGTATGGGCACCCAGATTCACGTCATCACGAACTGCCAACCGAACCAGGCGAACACGAATAAATTCAACAATGTCGTTATAGTCGGCATCCCATGTGGAATACTCCTGCATCATGGCATCGCGGACCGTCCGTGTCGTCGAAAGCGGACCCGGGGTCAGCAGCAGGTATTGCGTGTCTCGCTCGTTCACCATGGCAGGGAAAATGTTTTGGTCGTGGACATGAATTTCATCGCCTCGATGACGCCCTCCTTAATGCCCAGCCCGGAATCCTTCACCCCGCCGAATGGCGAACATTCCATCCGGAACCCGGGCACCTGGTTGACGTTAACCGCGCCGGTTTTCAGCTCCTTGACCACGCGAATGGCGGCGGTCATGTCGTTCGTCACGACGCCGGAGGACAGGCCAAAATCAGAGGCATTGGCCAGCGCAATGGCATCGTCGAGATCACGCACCGGCATGATCGGTGCCAGCGGCCCGAACGACTCCTCGCAGACCATCTCGGCATCGCGCGGCACGTTGGCGATGATGGTCGGCTCGA
>CAJXAU010000300.1 GCA_913050205.1 uncultured Verrucomicrobiota bacterium | reverse complement strand
CTGTCCTGCCAGATCATCATGGACAGCCCGATTTTCCTGTACGCGGAAAGTCTCGGGGCGAGTGCCACGATCATGGGATTGATCGCCGGCATGACACCGTTGATGGTTATTTTTCAGATTCCTGCCGCTGCCCATGTGGGACGATGGGGATACCGTTTTTTCATCTCAACTGGTTGGACTGTACGATTGCTGTTTGTGCTGGGATTGGTGTTTGTGCCGTTGATGGATGGCGTGCTGAATCCGCAGAGTCAACTGGCGCTTGTGATCGTTTTGTTGTTTGCGTTTAACATGGTGAGGGGGATCGCCAGTTGCGCCTGGTTCCCGTGGATTCGCGGATTGATCCCCGAGGGAATCCGGGGGCGTTACCTGACCTTCGAGAGCGCATTTGCCAATGCAGGCAGTCTGGTGGCGTTTTTGATGGTGGCCATTTATCTCGGGGAAGCGCCGTCGAGTGGGCGATTCGCGGTGTTGTTTGCGTTCAGTTTTGTGGTCGGCGCAGCGAGCATTGCGTTCATTCGGCGTGTGCCGGATGTGGCTCCGCCTGTGGAGGAGGCCGGTAAAAAACAGCAGGCACCGTGGGCGGAGATTTTTGCGTCCAAACCGTTTCGCAAACTGCTCTGGACAGAATTGTTCATGGCCATTGCGCTGGGCGGGTTGGCGGCGTTTACGGTGAAGTATCTCAAGGCCGAGGCCGGCATGCAGGCGAACCACATCATGCTTGCCTCGGCGGCAAAGTTCGTTGGCGCGTTGGGCACGCTTTGGTTTTTGAAAGCGCGTCTCGACAGGTTGGGGAGTCGGCCTGTGATTTTATTTGGCCTCATCATGGGGATGGTTTGTGTGGTCGTGTTCGGGTTGATCGCCGGGAAGTTGGTGCCGTTGAATTTTTACATAGTGGCCGCTCTCTATCTGAGTTTCGGTTTCGTTCTCTCAAGCGTGACCATGTCGATGACGCGTCTGGCAATGGCCACTGTGCCGCGTCTGGGCAGTAGTCATTATTTTGCTGTGTTCGCAGTGGTGGGTAATCTGGCGATGGGAGTGTCCCCAACGCTATGGGGCGTAATGATCGACGTAACCTCGGCCAGCGAGGTCGTGTGGCTGGGAATCGAGTGGAACGAGTACACACTCTACTTTACCGGTGTGGCCGTGGTGTTGCTTTTGACTGCCTTAACGACGATTCGGTTGGAAGAGGCCAAGGCGGCGAGACTAAACGAGTTGTTCCTCGATCTTGTCCGCCACTCACCGCTTCGGAGTTGGCTGCGGAATTAACTCAAGTGCGCTTGGCCAAGCGACCGAATCAGTTGCGGGTGTTTCGCCGCTCAAAAAAGGGAACGAGAAACGTATCCACCACCAGCTGGATCAGGTGATAAATGACCAGCGGCAGCGGGCCAATTTGGATGTGTCTGAAGAATTCTTCACAAAGATAAATCCCGTTGGGCAGCGTTTTTTGTGAACCGGAAAAAACAAGTGCCGTGCCCGTGCCACTGTCCAGCCGGAACAGCAGGCTAACGCAAAAATTCCAGCCCAACAGGATTGCGTGCAACAGTGCCGAGACGAGAAAAATACGGAGGACGATCTCCGAGTTGCCTTGAATCTTCCCGGTGGCCACCGAGAAACCGGTGTACATAAAAACAAGAATGATCAGCTGGGGCACTAGCCGAATGCCTTGGATGAATTGCTGGACTTTATTCCACAAAAAACGGCGCAGCACTTGCCCAAGCATGACAGGCAAAATGACCACCAAAAGCATTTTCAAAATCATGCTGCCCACCCGGAGTTCCACTTCAGCACCAACGCTCAACTGCAGGATGAATGGTGTCAGCACGACGGTGAGTGAACTGGAGATCAGTGTGAAAATGAGCGCAATTTCCTGATTGCCCCGCGCTAGAACAGTCAGCGCGAGTGCCGAGGCGAGGCTGCTTGCCTGTGCGGCCATGATCATCACCGCGATCAAAAAATGGGCGTTGCCTTCCGGTTGAAAAACAACGGCGAGCCCGTACGCGACGAGGGGAGCCACGCAGTAGGTCGAGAGGAGCACCAGCCCGATCGCGCCAAGGTTCGCGGCTTGGCTCTGGAGTTTGCCGGTGTTCAGCGTGAAGCCGGAGATGCACATCATTACGCCGACCAACGCGGAGGTCACCCAGCCGGTTTCCTTGATCGCAATTCCCCCCTGAGGCAACCACAGGCCGACCGGGATCATCAAAACCAGCAATATCAAAAACCAGTACCGGTTGATGAAAGTTCGCCAGCGGTTGTTGTCGGTGGCGGATGGTTCGGAAACGCAACCCATGTGGCGGCGCAGTATGGGGACGAGACTGGGCCAACTCAATGGGGATTTGACACACGGATACGCGTGCCCGAAATTCTCGCATGCACTTTCGTCGATCGAGTTCCCTTTTTGCCGCGCTATGGTTGGCGCATGGGGTTGTGAGTTCGCAGGTGCCACCGGCGGGGGAGATTTATAGCCGCTTCGGACTGGGTAAACCGGGTGAGCCGATTGCGGGGTTTGCGGGTGGCAAGTTTGCGATGGCAGCCGGTGAAGTGGTGGTTTTCATCGGGCAGGAGAATCTCGTGCGCGAACAAAAGTCCGGCGTGATGGAGTCAATGCTGGCCGCCGGCTTTGCTGAGCAAAAGGCCCGGTTTCGGTTCATGGCGTGGGAGGCGGACACAGTCTACGAGCAGTGGCGTGAGGCGAATTTCGGCGGCTGGCCTGCGCAGCTCAACGCCGCGGAGGCGACAATGTTGGTCATCCAGTTCGGGCAGATGGAATCGCTCGATGGCACCGGACGGCTCACCGAGTTCACCACGGCCTATCATCGGCTGCTGGACGAATTCGCGCAACGCACCCGAAGGATTGTGCTGCTTTCGCCCATGCCGTTCGAGAAACCGGGGGCGTCCCATGCGCCAAATCTTCCCAGCCGAAACGCCGACGCGAAAGCCTACGCGGAGGCGGTACGGGAGATCGCCGCCCAGCGAGGTGCGGTGTTCGTGGATCTCTTCTCGCCGTTCGTCGATAACTCGGCTTCGCGCTTGGCCAAGCGCCGGACGAGGAACGGCATCCACCTTACGGGTCAGGGGCTGGATTTGGTTGGCGCCGAGGTGGCGCGGCAATTGGGTATCAAGTTGCCCGTAACCCTGCCTGCAGGTATGCGTGAGGAGATCGTCCGCAAAAACCAGTTGTGGTTTGACTGTTGGCGGCCGGCAAACTGGTCGTTCGTCTATGGTGACCGCATCAGCCAACGATACGGCCGGGCTGGTGGAGGCTTGCCGACATTGAAGGCCTCGTTCGAACGGCAGTTGCCACTTTTGCAGGCGGCCGAAAAAAGGGTTCACGCGCTGGC
>CAJXAU010000299.1 GCA_913050205.1 uncultured Verrucomicrobiota bacterium | reverse complement strand
GGGCGCTTATTTTGCTTCGGCCAGTAGTCCTTGGAGCGGAAGCTGTACTCCTTCGGGTCAAACTTGCCGGGGAGGTCCACCTTGGTGCCGCCCTTGGGAATCTCGAGGTCGAGCAGCCAGTAGACGCCGTTGACCATCATGCGGCGGGAGCCCTCGACAACGAGGTCGGTGGAGGAGCCCATTGTCGTCGTGTAGACGCGGCCCTTCTTGCCACCCGGCACTTGATAGCTCTTGGTCCAGGTGACCGGCATCATGGGGTTGTTCTTTTTGCCCTCGACGGCTTCGTCATCAGTCGGCTTCAGGCCGAAGTGAATGTCGTTTGTGCGTGGGCCCTTGCGCTTGGTCACCTGCCCGAGGATGATGTGCTGCGACCCCTTGGCCAATGGTAGGCGGACACCGTAGACGTCGGTTGGGCCCCAGATGTCACCGTTCTTGATGCCGCGGGTGGTCGGGTGTTTTTCCGCACCCGGGGCAATGATGCCAACGGTGCTCTCGGTCTTATGGCCGCCGTGGTGATTCTTCCAGTAATCCCCGAGCACCAGTTTGCCGAAGCCGCCCTGCCACTCTTTTTTCGGGCCGTTGTAGCCGTTGCTGTAATGGGCGTAGGTCTTGTTGCCGCCGATGTTGAAAGCGTGGGTGGCGGTGCGCATGCCGATCACCGGTTTGCCGGTCTTGAGGTAGGCGTCGATGTGGGCCATCTGATCGTCCGGCAGGTCGCGGAAGCGGGTGCCGATGACCATCAGGTCAGCGTCCTTCAACACCTCGAGGCCGGGGATGTTGTTGCGGTTGTTCGGATCGACCAGCCCGCTTTTGGGATCGATCGCAAACACCACGCGGCAGTTGAAGCCGTGGTAACGGGAGAGGATTCCGGCCAGCAGCGGCATGGCCTCCTCAGAGCGATACTCTTCATCGCCGGAGATAAGGACGATGTTTTTGCCTTTGCCGGGGCCTTTTTTGCCCTTGTAATCCAGCCACTGTTTCGGCGCAGCAGAGGCGCTCACCGCCGTTACGGCCAACAGGGCAACCAGTAGTTTTGATACGTTTTTCATGTCCTGAGAAATTGGAACTCGAGGCGGGAAACCGTACCGGACGGCAGACCAATTGCAAGCCGTAGCCACCCGAAATCACTCGCCCACCGGGGCGGCTTCGCCTAGCTTTCGGGCACACGTGAGCGAAAAAGGGCCAGTCAACTTCTGGGGTGTCACCGGGATCAATCTTCTGGCGTGGCCCGGACTGGGGACGCTGATGGCCGGCCGGAAAATCTCCGGCGGCATTCAGGCCACGATGGCGCTTATCGGCGGTTTGCTCACGCTCTGCCTGTTTATCGTCCTGTTCAACTTTGCGTTTCACGGCATGGACTCCAACGATCCGATCGATCCGAGAGTGTTCCTACAACAGAACAAATCACTGATCATCCCGGGGACGATCGGTTTCGGGATGCTGGTTTTGGCATGGTGCTGGGCGGCGGTCAGTTGCTACCAGATTGCCAAGGAACTAAAAAGCGAGGCGGCATCATGAGCGCTCCCGAACCGGAAATCCTCCTCGGCAAACTCACCCGCCGTGAGTTTCGCGAACGAATGGCCTCCGGCGAACTGGCCGGTTGTCTCATCCCGGTTGCGGCAATCGAGCAACACCTCGAGCATATGGCGATGGAGCACGATTGGCGCAGCGTCGGGCTCGTCACCCGCGCAGTGGCCAAGCGGCTGGCCCCGCGCGTGCTCGTCACCGAGGGGTTGATGTGCGGGATTAGCGAGCATCACATGCGGCATCCCGGCACACTGACGCTCAGCCCCGGCACTTTCCTTGCCGTGTTGGGAGACATGATCGACAGCATGGTGCGCGCCGGGTTTCGGAACATCATCGTCGTCAACGGTCACGGCGGAAACATCAAGCCGGTGCGCGGCACGTGGGATCAATTCCTGCGACGGTTCGAGGGCGTGAATCTGCACTTCCTCTCATATTGGGACACGCTTGGCCAAGCGGACGCCGACGAACTGCTGCAGGGAGCCAAGCGCATGCCGGACGACTTACCCGGGCACGCTCAGGAATTCGAAACCTCCATCGCCTTGGCCAAGTTCCCGGAAAATGTGCGTGCCGGTGCGGTGGCCGATCAAACGGACCCGAACCCCGGACTGGCCACGGCGGAGCAGGGGGAGGAGTGGTTCGAGCGGATCACCCAACGCTTGGCCAAGTTCGTCGGCGAAGTGATTGACGGTGGGCGGCAGTCCGAGACTCCGCCGTTCCATCCGTAGTGCTTGGCCAAGCGGTGGTGATAAGTTGCGGACTCGCAGGCTCGTCCCTCCACGGTAAGGCCAAGCGCAAAAACTGGCTACTTTACCTCGCCCCAGATCTTTTTCTGAATCTCGAACATCCGGGGATCGTGTTCCTTTAGCTCGGCACGGACGAAGGGATAAAAATCGTTCACGCCGAGGTACGCTTCGGTGCTCTCGGCGAAATACTCCATCGGGGTGGTGAGCGCGTAATGCTTCACAGTGCGACCGGTGTAGAGCAGCACCTTGTCGTAGCTGCCGTTTTTCTTGATTTCGTTGTAGGCGTCGGCGACCGCCTTGTTTTTGAAACCGCCCTCGAGCACTTGGTCGTGATAGGCGTGTGCCAGTTCGTGCAGAATGACGTACGGGTGCTTGGCCCATTGGCCGCGGCTGAGCAGCGCTTTGGCGCGGGGGATGTGCACATGCTTGACGAGCCGGGGGTCGTGCCGGTTGGCGCGGAGCCATGTTGCGCCCGGGTGATACTGCATGGAGCTGAGCGGCTCGTAATGGTAGTCGAGCCAGATCGGGAGTTTTTGCAACTCCTTCACCTTGGCCTCGGGGAGAATGTACTTGATGCGCTGCAGGTGGTTGGCCAGCGACTTGAAGACGTCTTTCTTGAAATTCCGATGCTCTTTTTTGAGCAGCTTGGGATCGACCTTGATGGTCCAGCCCTCGAGTTTTTTCGGAACCGGATCGTAAAACTTTTTCTCCTTCTCCTCGGCTGTCGCTTGGCCAAGCGCCCCGAGGGCGATGGCGGTGATGAGTGCGGTTTGTTTGATGTTTTTGAACATGAAATTATTTGTTGTTTAGCTTGAGCAGCGCTTGGCCAAGCGCGTCGCCGATGAGGAAATAGCTCTCGGCGTTGCCGTACCAGTGGTGGCCGTGGGTGACGTTGGGCGATTCCTTGGCCGGCCGGGCGAACTGTGTAGTTGGCACGAACACGGTGTTCGGGCCAAGCGCCTCGGCGGCTGCCTTTTGCGCGGCGCGAATGGCGAGCATCGATTTACCGGCTTTGGGGCCGTCGTTGCCGAGTTCGCCGATCACCACCGGCAGGTCGGGTTGGCCGACTTCCTTGCGGATGTCGT
>CAJXAU010000298.1 GCA_913050205.1 uncultured Verrucomicrobiota bacterium | reverse complement strand
TGTCGAGGACACCCTCGGCGCGGAGTTGGTCGATCACTCGCTTGACGTTGTCGTCGATGGCGGCAACGCAGCGGATGTATTTGTGGATGAGATGCTGATAGGCGAGAGAGCGTCGCTCGGCCGGGTCGTCGGTCTGCTTGCCGATGTAGTCTTCGTACACGAGGTAAAAACTTTTCGGCCCTTCCTCGTCATACATGACGGAGTAATGTTTGCCCTTGAGGAGGGGGCTGGTCTTGGTGATGTCCTCATGCAGGCTGGGTGGCTCGGGAATCTTGACGCCTTCGTGCAGCTTGGCCCAGCGCTCGGGATACTCGAAATATTCGTGCGGCCCCTTGAAATGCAGGCTCAGGTAGAACGGCTTGGTTTTGTCGCGCTGCTTGAGCCACTTGAGAGCCCAGTCGGTATAGCGATCGGCATAGTATCCCTTATATTTTTCGCGCTTTCCGTCGGGCCGATGAAGGGTGGGGTTGAAGTAACTCCCCTGACCAACGGTCACGGCGTAGTCGCTGGTGCCGCGCGGAAACTGTTTCATGTGCCATTTGCCGACGACGCAGGTCTCGTAGCCGTTTTTTGTCAGCTCACGGATGTAGCTTGGGGCATTGGGCTTAAGCTCGCAGCCGAGATTGAGCGCGCCGGTCACGTGAGAGTACTGCCCGCTGATAATGCTCGCGCGACTCGGGGAGCAGATTGAGTTGTTGCAGCAGACGTTTGTGAAGCGCATGCCCTCGGCGGCGAGTTGATCGATCGCCGGGGTGTGCACGTAATCCTTCAGCCACGAGCCGTATGCGCCGATGCCCTCAGACGCGTGGTCGTCGGACATCATGAACAGGATGTTTGGCTGCTTGGCCGCTTCGGCCTGCGCTTGGCCAAACGCAAGCAGTGCGGCGAGATTGAGGAAGATTGGTCGGAGATGTTTCATGCCAAGCGGCAACTACCATTTGGCTGCTCTGGATTGAAGGCCAAACTTGGCCAAGCGCCAGACTATTTCCGCTGGTAAACCCGAACCCAGTCGATCTCCATCCGGGCCGGGAACGGTGTTGTGTCAGTGGGGGCGCCGACGAGCCGTCCGCCCACAGCGATGTTGAGCAACAGATGAAATCGTTGATCGAACGGCGCGGGAAACGGGGCGCTGCGCGTGCTCCACTTTTTCTGCGTCTGCCACGGTTTGCCGTCGAGCGTCCAGCGGATTTCGCCCTCGCTCCACTCAATACCAAAGGTGTGGAACCGGTTGCCGAACGTACCGCTGGCCAGCTTGGTTTTGTCGCCGGACGATCGGTTGTGCGGCCACTTGCCGCCGTGGTGTAGTGTGCCGAGCAACTCCGCCGGCTTGGCGCCGTTAAGCTCGGCGATGTCGATCTCACCGCTGGCCGCCCATGTGCCGTATTTCTCATCGGTTGGCAGCATCCAAATGGCGGGCCAGATACCTTTGCCAGTGGGCAGCTTGGCGCGGATTTCGACTTTTCCGTAGCGCCAGTCGCCTCGGTGCTTGGTGTGGATCCGGCCGGAGCTAAAGGGGCGTTGTGTGCCCTGGACGTTCGGATTGTCTCGGTGCGCCTCGAGGATGAGTCGGCCGTTTTCAACTCGCACATTTTTCGAACGGTCGGTGTATAACTGCATCTCCTGATTGCCGCCACCGAAGGCATCCACCGAGACCCCCCACTTGCTGTAGTCCAGTTTGGAGCCGTTGAATTCGTCGGACCAGACGAGCTTCCAATCCGCCGCCTTCACTTGTGCCGTCAGAAGTAAAAACGGGATAAACCAATAACGCATCGGCAGGGGAGTAGCGGTCCGGTTCACAAAAGTAAACAGTCGATTTTTCGCTGTGATTTGCGAGGGCAACTGCCTAGGTTCGCCCAATGATGACGATGTTTTGCAGATTCACGGCAGTCTTGGCGCTGGCCCTAGCAGGCGGCACGACAACGATTTTGGCTCAGGAAAAACCGGCTGATCCCAAGCCAGAGGAAAAGCCGGTGCCGAAAACCATCTGGGCGGCCGCCGTTGCCGGGGACATCGAGGCAATCAAGGGTTTCCTCGCCAAGGGCAACAAGATCAACGACCAGAACAAAGACGGCTACTCGATCCTGCATGCGGCGATTCGGAAGGGCCAGACCGCGGTGGTGACATTCGCGTTGGCCAACGGAGCGGACATCAATCTCCGGAGCAAAAGCAAAAAGGCACCGTTGCATTACGCAGCCCAATACAATCAACTCGAGGCGGCCAAGCAGTTGGTGGCGGCCAAGGCCGACCTCACGGCGAAGGACAAAAAAGGACGCACTGCACTCGACTTCGCCAACGGGGAGGCCAAGCGGGAGTTGGCCAATTTTATGCGCGAGGCCGGTGTGCCGAGCCGGCATGACGAGGCAGCGGCCAAGTCCATTTATGCGGCGGCCAAGTACGGCTCCGTTGCGGCGATAAAAAAACACCTTGAGGCCGGAGTCGATGTAAACGGCAAAAACAAGAACGGCCATACGGCACTGCACTTTGCGGCGAGCGCTGGGCAGGTGGATTCAGTCGCAGCGCTTATTGAGGCCAAGGCCGATCCCGCATTGGGTGACAAAGCCAAGCGCACCGCCTTGCACTTCGCCGTGAGCAACAGGCGTGAGGCCACGACGGCATTGCTCCTCGAGAAAGGCGCGCCGGTCAACGCCGAGGATAAAAACGGCAAGACCCCACTGGATTATGCCACCGGGAAAAGACGCGCATCCATCGCTGAATTACTCCGGAGCAAGGGTGGCAAGACGAAACGGGAACTGGCTGCGGCCAAGAATATTTTTGCAGCAGCCGAGGTGGGCGACGTGGAGGCGATCAGGAAACTGCTTGAGGCCGGCACGGACGTGAACGCGCCGAACAAAAACGGTTACACGCCGTTGCATCTGGCGGTGCGTAACGGCCAAGCGGAGGCCGCAGCGTTGCTGCTTGAAAAAGGGGCAAAGGTAAATGCCCAGCGCCGCGGTAAAACTGCACTTGATTTTGCCGGTAAAAACGAGGCCTTGGCCAAGCTGCTCCGCGGCAAGGGTGGTTTGACGTCGAGAGAGATCAAGGCCGCTGGCTCGATTTTTACTGCGGCATCGAGTGGGCTGGTGGATGCCGTGAAAAAACACCTCGAAGCCGGTGCAGATGTGAACGCCAAAAACAAGAGCGGTTACACCGCGCTGCACCTCGCGGCCAAGCGCGGCCACGACGCTGTGGTGGCGGTGCTGCTTGAGGCCAAGGCGGACGTGGCGTTGGCCAGCAGAAGTGGCAAAACGGCGTTACACTACGTGGCGGATTACAACGGTAACCTCGACTTGGCCAAGCGCCTGATCGCAGCCAAGGCCCCGATCAACGTAAAGGATGGCCGCAAAAGAACGCCGTTGAATTA
>CAJXAU010000297.1 GCA_913050205.1 uncultured Verrucomicrobiota bacterium | reverse complement strand
CCATCATCGGCCTTGCAGTCCTCGTCTCCCGAATCGGTACCTGATCGCTTGGCCAAGGAGAGGGGACATTCCTGTCCCCTCGTTCACGGCTTGGTTCCTTTTGGTGAAGGAATATCCCCACTCCGTTGAAAACTGCTACAAAAGATTCGGTGTATTCCACGGTTCATGGCGCTTGGCCAAGCGCTTGGCTTGCGGGCGGGATTGTTTATGATGCCGCGCATGCCGTCTCCCCTGACAGGCGATTTCCCCAGCTACCGGCCGCGCCGTTTGCGCGGCTCTGAAATGCTGCGCCGCATGGTGCGCGAAACGCGGTTGCACCCGGATCAACTGGTGCTGCCGCTATTCATCCGTCCCGGCCGCAAGGTGCGCAACGCCGTGCCCTCGATGCCGGGGGTGTTTCAGCTATCGATCGATGAGGCGGTGCGCGAGGCGGCCAAGGCGCAAAAAGCCGGCGTGCCGGCGGTAATCCTGTTCGGTATCCCGTCCAAAAAGGACACACGCGCCAGCGGTGCCTACGCGAAGAACGGCATCGTGCAAAAGGCGGTGCGCCAGTTGAAACGTGACGTGCCAGGGCTTTTGATCATCACCGACGTTTGCCTCTGCGAATACATGAGCCACGGGCATTGTGGGCTTGTGAAAAAGAGCGGCAAGTCGGCCACCATCGAAAACGACTCCTCGCTCAAGCTACTGGCCCGCACGGCGGTCAGCCACGCCGAAGCCGGGGCGGACGTCGTCGCACCGAGCGACATGATGGACGGTCGCGTGGCAGCGATTCGCACGGCGCTCGACTCGGGTGGATTCAATAACACGCCGATCATGTCGTACGCGGCCAAGTTTGCCTCGGCCTATTACGGGCCGTTTCGAGATGCGGCGGAGTCGACCCCACAGTTTGGCGACCGGCGCAGCTACCAGATGGATGCGGCTAACGCGGAGGAGGCGCTGCGCGAGGTTGCGCTCGACCTGCGCGAGGGAGCGGACATCGTGATGGTCAAGCCGGCGTTGGCCTATCTCGACATTCTTCACCGGGTGAAATCGGAGTTCGGTTATCCCACCGCAGCCTATGCGGTGAGCGGCGAATACTCGATGATTCAGGCGGCGGCCAAGCGCGGATGGGTGGATGAGCGGGCGGTGACGATGGAGTCGCTGCTGGCGATGCGCCGGGCCGGCGCGGACATCATCCTGACATATGCCGCCACCAAGGCAGCCGGTTGGCTAAAAGAGGGATAAAAAAGTGAACTTGGCCAAGCGCTTGGCCAAGGGAATCAGTTCGCGAATTAATTTCCGCCCTGGAATTTGCTCCAGACGACAAAAACGACCGCGCCAAGAACGGCGGCGACCAGGATCCCGGCAATCACGAAGTAACGGCCGGTCTTGTCTGACTTTTTGGTGAAGCCCTTGGCCGGCCCTTTGGGAGCGCTGTCCAAGTCACCCAGCTTCACGCCCTGCTGAAGATGCTTGTCATGGGACTGTACCTTGCGTGCCCCCTCCAACTTCAACTCCACCTCGCCAAACGTAACCACTTCACCGGGCTGCAGCGGTGACTCGGCCACCTTGTTACCGTTGATGTAGCTGCCGTTGGTGGAGCCGACGTCGCGAACGTAGACGTCATCCTCACCCCGCAACACCAACTCGCCGTGGCTGCCTGAGACGGACTGGTGCGGCAGGACTATGTCGTTGCCCTCCACACGCCCAACAGAAGTAACCTCCTTTGTCAGATCAAAGGAGGTCGGTTCAATCCCTTCTGTTAAAACGGTCAGCTTGGGCATGGGCTCATTCCGGGCGAGACAAAGTAGCTTCGGAAGTTATTCCAAGTCAACGGGATTTTGGTTTTTTGGAAAAAAGCCCGGATCAAGCCGTGGCCGGAGCCGGATCCCCCAATCCGTCATCCAGTTTTGGTTTGTCGTTATTGGGAGCGTCCGGGGTGGGTGTGGAGGCGTCAGCACCCTTGGGGGGGTCGACGTCCTTCGGTGGTTCCGGCGGGTTAAATTTGCCGGTGCGTACAATGTCCTCCACCTGTTGGCCGTCAAGCGTCTCATACTCGAGCAGTGCATTCGCGATTAACTCCAGCTTGTCGCGATGATCCTCGATCAGCTTTTTCGCACGTCGATAGCCCTCGTCGACCAGACTGCGCACCTCGGTATCGATCTCCTGCGCGGTCTGCTCACTGTAAGTCTTGCCCTGCGCCAGCTCCTTGCCGAGGAACACGTACTCGTCTCCCTCGCCATAAAGCACCATGCCGAGTTTTTCGCTCATGCCCCACTGGGTGACCATCGCGCGGGCCATGTTGGTCGCCTGCTGGATGTCGCCAGCGGCACCGGTGGAGACATCCCCGGTCACGATCTCCTCGGCGATGCGGCCGCCCATGGTCATGGCGATGGTGTCGCGCATTTCCTGACTCTGGCGATTGAGAACGTCCTCTTTTGGCAACGACATCGTCGCGCCAAGAGCCTGACCGCGCGGGATGATGGTGACCTTGTGCAACGGATGGCACTTGTCCAGCAGCACGTTGATGATCGCGTGGCCAGCCTCGTGCCAGGCGGTGATTTTTTTATCCTCGTCGGTCATCGCGAGGCTGCGTCGCTCGCGCCCCCAGCGCACCTTGTCGCGGGCCTCCTCCAGTTCGGCCATGCCGATTGATTTTTTGCTCCCACGAGCGGCCAACAACGCCGCTTCGTTAAGCAGGTTCGCCAGCTCGGCACCGGAAAAACCGGGTGTGCCACGGGCGATCACGCTCAGGTCGGCCGCCTTGGAAAGTTTCACCTTTTTGGCGTGCACCTTGAGAATCTCCTCACGGCCCCGGATGTCCGGCAGATTGACTGTGAGCTGCCGGTCGAATCGGCCCGGACGCAGCAGAGCAGGATCGAGCACATCCGGACGGTTTGTCGCGGCGATGATGATGATGCCGTCCTGCGTGTCGAAGCCGTCCATCTCAACGAGCAGCGCGTTAAGAGTTTGTTCGCGCTCGTCGTTGCCGCCGCCGAGGCCGTGGCCCCGAGAACGGCCGACCGCGTCGATCTCATCAATGAAAACCAAACAGGGCGTGCTCTTGCGCGCCTGCTCGAACATGTCGCGCACGCGGCTGGCACCCACGCCGACAAACATCTCGACAAAATCCGAGCCGCTGATGCTGAAGAAACTCGCGTCGGCCTCGCCGGCGATGGCTTTGGCCAAAAGGGTTTTACCGGTACCCGGCGGCCCCACCATGAGAATGCCCTTCGGAATCTTGCCGCCAAGTTTTTGAAATTTTTTCGGATCCTTGAGGTAGTCGACCAGCTCGGAAACCTCCTCGCAGGCTTCCTCCACGCCGGCCACGTCCTTGAACGTGGTCTTGTTTTTGTCCTTGTTGAGCATCCGCGCCTTGCTTTT